>JBPCKK010000111.1:0-12158 GCA_051004335.1 Chloroflexota bacterium | reverse complement strand
TGCTTTGGGAGCAGGAGGTCCCCGGTTCGAATCCGGGCTCCCCGACCACTTCACCTACGAGAGTTCGGACTGTCCTCTGTTCGGCGGCCGTGTATAGCGACCAACGAGACTCTCCCACAACAGTGGCAAGCTGATCGCGCCGGCGATGATGAGGAGAATGGCCAGGCCGGCGATCAACGGCAACAGGATTATTGCCGCCAGGATCTTCAGGACGGTACGCACCGCTTCCTCCGCGCTGCAGTACTTGAAGAGTACTGTATGGCAAGGATGGCATCCGCATGACGAATCAGGGGCCACCTTCCGCCGTCATTTTCGCCCTCAGAGACGTCGTTATGCGCCAGTCGAAGCCCCACGGGGCTAAACGCTCAAAGGTGGCGTATAGCCCTGAAAACGTGGTAAAATGTCACAGTATGAGCCAAGCGGAAACCAACCGCGTACGGCGGTAATCGGCCCCTATACGGCTCGACATTGAAGTAGGTTACGAACGGGATGGGCCGCTTGGTCCCGCCCATGGAAGGAAGCGCATGCAGCAGCAAACATTGTCCTATGGCGAAGCGGACATTCAGGTCCTCGAGGGATTGGAGGGCGTGCGTCGCCGTCCAGGTATGTATATCGGTGGGACCGATCTCAAGGGACTGCATCAGCTGGTGCATGAGGTTGTGGACAATAGCGTGGATGAGGCGCTAGCCGGGGCCTGCGACTCCATCGATATCACGCTTCACAGTGACGGTAAAGTCACGGTCAAGGACAACGGCCGTGGCATTCCTACCGGAATCCATCCCAAGGTGGGCCGCTCGACGCTCGAAGTTGTAATGACGCGTCTGCACGCTGGCGGCAAGTTCGACAAGCGCGGCTACAAGGTCTCTGGGGGTCTGCACGGCGTCGGTGTATCGGCGGTATGCGCGCTCTCCTCCTGGATCGAGGTCGAGGTGCGACGCGATAAGAAGCGCTATCGTCAACAGTACGCCGAAGGCAAGCCCATCAGCGAAGTGGAAGTTGTGGGTAAGGCCACGGACACCGGCACGCGGACTACGTTTCAGGCCGACGCTTCGATTTTCCCGGAAATCGCCTATGACTTTGACACGCTCGTGCAGCGTTTTCGGGAGATGGCGTACCTGAACCGCTCACTCAAGATTCGGCTGTACGAGGAAGCGACCGGACGCGACAGTAGCTTCTACTTTGAGGGCGGCATCGCCTCGTTTGTCCGCCACCTCAACAAGAATAAAGCTGTACTCTATCCCAAGCCGATCTATCTGACTCGCGAGTTTGAGGACTCGTCCATCGAAGTGGCGATGCAGTACACCGATGACTACACCGAGACTATCTTCTGCTTCGCCAATGCGATCAACACGCCGGACGGTGGCACGCATCTCTCCGGTTTCCGGTCGGCCCTCACCCGGACGCTGAACGCGTACGCGCGCAAGTCCGCGCTGCTCAAAGAGCAGGACCAGAACCTCACGGCGGAAGACGTGCGTGAAGGCTTGACCGCCATTATCAGCGTCAAGCTCGCCGAGCCGCAGTTTGAGGCGCAGACCAAGGTCAAGTTGAGTAATCCGGAGATCAGGTCGCAGACCGAGGTAACGGTTAACGAGCAGCTCTACGCCTTTCTGGAAGAGAACCCGGGAGACGCGCGCAAGATCGTCGAGAAGTGCATTACGGCGGCGCGGGCACGCGAGGCGGCACGGAAAGCACGTGATCTCGTCATGCGCAAGTCGGCGCTTGATGGCATGACCTTGCCGGGCAAGCTGGCCGACTGCCAGGAGCGTGATCCCTTCAAGGCTGAGTTGTATCTGGTCGAGGGTGATTCCGCTGGCGGCACCGCCAAACAGGGCCGTGATCGCGTCTTTCAGGCCATTCTGCCGCTGAGGGGCAAGATCCTCAATGTGGAGAAGGCTCGACTGGACAAGATCCTGTCGTACGATCAGATCAAGTTTCTGATCACGGCGATGGGCACGAGCATCGGTGATCGATTCAACCTTGAGAAATTGCGCTACCGGCGGATCATCATCATGACTGATGCCGACGTGGACGGCGCGCACATCCGTACCTTGCTCCTTACCTTCTTCTTCCGTCACATGCGTGAGCTAGTCGATGAAGGATGTCTCTATATAGCCCAGCCACCGCTCTACCGCGTGCAGTTGGGCAAGGAGAAGGCATACGCCTACAACGAGGCGGAGCGCGACGCCCTGATCAAAAAGGCCAAGGCCAAGAATCCCGCGGTGCAGCGCTACAAGGGTCTCGGTGAGATGAACGCCGAGCAGCTCTGGGAGACCACGATGGACCCAGCCAATCGCACGCTCCTCCGCGTGGAAGTCGATGATGCGGTGCGAGCCAGCGACATCTTCGATGTGCTCATGGGCAACAACGTGGCGCCGCGTAAGAAGTTCATCGAAACTCATGCCAAAGATGTCAAGAACCTCGACGTGTAGGTAGAGTCTCAACTACCGGCGCTGCTTCGGGCGGCGCCGGCCATCTATTGTCCAGATATCTGCGCCGGAATACCCGGTATAGTAAGAGCAGAGAACGGCCCGGGAGGCGGCGTGATAGGACTGAACGGCGCATCTCGCGGCGTGACCGTCGCGGTTGACGCCATGGGGGGGGACTTCGCACCTGCCGAGATTCTAAAGGGCGCGATCGAGGCGCATCGGCAGGGAGTCGAGATTGTCCTCGTCGGTCCGCACGAAATTGTGCGGGCGGCGCTCGACGAACTCGAAGCAGATCTACCGGTGCGCCATGCAACCGAAGTGATTGCCATGGATGAACCGGTGAAGCAGGCCTTCCGTCGAGTGGATTCGTCGCTTCGCCGCGCCACCGACTTGGTGAGCGCCGGGGAGGCGAGTGCTGTCGTCTCCTGTGGTAACAGCGCGGCAATCATGGCTATCGCCAAACACGCATGGGGCGCTCTCCCCGGCATTGAGCGGCCTGCCTTTGGCGGCTACCTCCCGACGCGCGGCGGACTGGTGTTTGTGCTTGATATTGGCGCCAACCCAACCGTCCACAGTAGCAATCTCCTGCAGTTCGCCGTGATGGGCGATGTCTTTGTCCGCCTGACCAGCGGTGTCGACGAGCCTCGCGTGGCGCTGCTTAGCTTTGGAACTGAGGACAGTAAGGGCACCAAGGAAGTCAAGGAAGCAAACGAGGCACTGCGCAAGCTGGATCTCAACTTCGTGGGCAACGTCGAGGGCAACCACGTCTTTGAGGGGAATGTGGACGTGGTTGTCTGTGACGGCTTCTCCGGCAATGTGCTGCTGAAAGGCGCCGAGGGCGTGGCTACGGAAATCTTCGACTTGCTCAAGGCGGAGTTGTCCCGTGATCTCTGGAGCAAGGTGGCGGCGGCGGCATTAATGCCCGCCTTCCGCAAGATCAAGCGCCGCGTCGATTACCAGGAATACGGCGGTGTGCCGGTACTGGGCGTCAATCAAGTGATGATCAACTGCCACGGTCGCTCCGAGGCCAAGGCGGTGACCAACGCCATCATGCTCGCCGCCAAGCTGGGGCGCGGACACCTGCCCCAGCGGATTGCGGAGGCGCTGCAGCAGGATGAGGTCGAGGTGGGTCGCCGCCGGCGTATCGTGCGTGCTCTGCACCTAGGTCACGAGTGAGGCATGCCCGCACTCGAGACGCACGTACGTGCCAACAGTCCCGACTTTGTCGCCAACCAGCAACGTAACCTTGAGCTGCGCGCGCAGTTGCGGGAGTGTCTGGAGATGATCCGTGGGGGCGGCGGAGCACGAGCCAGACAGCGCCATAGCGAGCGCGGGAAACTTCTGCCTCGCGAGCGTGTAGAACGGCTTCTCGATCCCGGTTCGCCGTTTCTCGAACTGTCACCATTAGCCGCCTGGGATATGTACGACAACGAGGCGCCATCCGCCGGCATTATTACCGGCATCGGGTCGGTGCACGGCCAGGAAGTTATGGTGGTGGCCAACGATGCAACCGTCAAGGGCGGGACCTACTTCCCCATGACGGTGAAGAAGCATCTACGCGCGCAGGAGATCGCCTTACAGAACCAGTTGCCCTGTGTGTATTTGGTCGACTCCGGCGGCGCGTTTCTGCCGCTGCAAGCTGAAGTCTTTCCCGACAAGGACGATTTCGGGAGGATTTTTTACAACGAAGCAACCATGTCGGCGCGGGGGATTCCACAAATCTCGGCGGTAATGGGATCCTGCACCGCCGGCGGCGCCTACGTACCGGCGATGAGCGACGAAGCGGTGATCGTGCGGGGCAACGGCACCATTTTTCTCGGGGGTCCTCCGCTGGTCAAAGCGGCAACCGGAGAGGAGGTTACCGCCGAGGAACTTGGAGGAGCTGTAGTTCATTCGCGCATTTCCGGCGTTACCGACTATTTAGCCGAAAACGACGAACACGCGCTGGCGCTCACTCGCGATATCGTGGCTACGTTGACGCGCCGCCCCACCCTGCCCTGGGATCGGCAACCGCCGCGAGAGCCTCTGTACGACGCGGATGATCTGTACAGCATCATTCCCGCCGATTTGCGCAAAGCCTTCGACGTGCGCGAGATCATCGCCCGCCTGGTGGATGCCAGCGACTTTCAAGAGTTCAAGGAGCTGTACGGCAGCACCCTGGTCACCGGCTTTGCCCACATCCTGGGATATCCCGTCGGTATTATCGCCAATAACGGCATACTGTTTTCGGAAAGCGCGCTCAAAGCAACGCACTTCATCGAAATCTGTTGTCAGCGCCGCATTCCGCTGATCTTCCTCCAGAACATTACTGGCTTTATCGTCGGCAAGGAGTATGAGAATCGCGGAATCGCCAAGGACGGCGCCAAGATGGTGATGGCCGTGGCAAATGCGCGGGTGCCCAAGTTCACCGTCATGATCGGGGGGTCATTTGGCGCGGGCAATTATGCAATGTGCGGACGGGCGTACGAGCCGCGTCAATTGTGGATGTGGCCCAACGCGCGCATTTCGGTGATGGGCGGGCTACAGGCAGCCAACGTGTTGCTGACCGTGCGCGAGGACAACCTGGCGACTCGCGGCGAACAGATGACGCCCGAGCAGCAGGAGGCGTTTCGGCAGCCCATTCTCGATACCTATGAGACGGAGGGCAGCCCGTATTACAGCACGGCTAGGCTCTGGGATGACGGAATCATCGATCCGGTGGATACTCGAATGGTATTGGGGCTAGGGATAGCCGCCGCGCTCAACGCGCCTATCCCGCCTACAGACTTTGGTGTGTTTCGAATGTAGCGATTCATACGCGCGGCACGGTGAGCCATCCAGCAGCCGAAGGGGTGGCGCCGCCGCCGTCGCGGGAAAAGGAGGAAGTGATGCGTACGCAGATCTGGATTATTGGTGGAGCGTTTACCTTATTTGGTGTCCTCGCCTGGGTATTTACCTACTACAGCCCTACATACATTGGGCTGATTCTGTTTGGTGTTGTGTTGTTCTTTATCGGACTCTTTTCGGCCTCCAAGTAGGAAGTTGTGTTCGTGACCGAAACCATTGAATTCTCGATTGAGGGGCGCGTCGCCTACCTCACGCTAAATCGGCCGCACGTTCGTAACGCATTCAACGCAATGATGATCGAGGAGGTCAGCGCGGCGTGTCGGGAGCTATCCACGCGCGAGGACGTCACCGTACTTGTCCTGCGCGGGGCCGGTCCCACGTTTAGCGCCGGCGCCGACGCTCACTGGATGCATTCCAGTCTGGCCCTCTCCAGAGAGGACAACCTGGCCGACGCACTACGGATGTCCGATATGTTTGCCGCGCTCAACACGCTGCCGCAGGCGGTGGTTGCCGGAGTACAGGGAGCAGCGTTGGGAGGAGGTATGGGTCTGCTGGCCGCATGCGACATCGTTGTGGCGACCGAGGACGCGATCTTCGGCTTCACTGAAGCCAAACTGGGCATCATTCCCGCCGTCATCTCCCGAGTTGTGCTCGCCAAGATCGGACCCGGTTGGGCACGATCTCTCTACCTGTCGGCGGAAAAGTTCGGGTCGACCCCGGCCCGCGCAATGGGACTGGTGCACTGGATAGTGCAGGAGCACAAGCTAGACGCCGCAGTCGATAAGCGGGTACGTGAACTCTGTTCCAGTGGACCAATCGCGGTGCGAGCAGCCAAACGCCTGATCGCTGATCTTGCTGATCTTGACGATTCCGGGATTCGCCAAATCACCGCCGAACGAATCGCCAACTTACGGGTGTCTCCTGAAGGACAGGAGGGACTGCGTGCCTTCCTCGATAAACGCCGTCCCTCGTGGCGCGATGTCTGAGGCCCAAACGTTCCCTTTCTCACGAGTACTTATTGCCAACCGGGGCGAGATTGCCGTGCGCATCGCCCGGACCTGCCACGAGATGGGCCTCACCGTCATCGCGGTGTATTCCGAAGCAGACGCGCACGCCCTCCATGTCCAGATGGCGGACGAGGCCTATTTGATTGGTCCTGCCTCGGCGACGCTGAGCTATCTCAACATTGAAGCTGTCATGGAGGCAGCGCGATCCAGTGGCGCCCAGGCGGTGCATCCTGGTTACGGTTTCCTGGCCGAAAACCCGGTATTTGCCCAGGCAGTGCGGGACGCCGGTTTGATTTGGGTAGGGCCACCACCGGCGGTTATCGCGCTGTTGGGCGACAAGGTACCCGCCAAGGAATTGGCGCGGACCGTCGATGTGCCCATCGTGCCCGGTTACGACGGGGCCGAGCAGGATTCGACGCTCATGCTGGCCGAGGCGGAGCGAATCGGCTATCCCCTTATGCTCAAAGCAGCCGCCGGCGGCGGAGGCAAGGGCATGCGCGCGGTGACGTCCGCCGGGGCATTCTTGGCGGCACTGGAGGGCGCCCAACGCGAAGCACAGGCGGCGTTCGGTGACAGTCGGGTGTTCCTGGAGAAACTTGTACAGAACCCACGGCACGTCGAGATCCAGGTGCTGGTTGATCAGCACGGCGCCGCCGTCTCGCTTGGGGAACGCGATTGCTCGTTGCAGCGCCGCCACCAGAAGGTGGTGGAAGAGGCGCCCTCACCCGCTATTTCCCCCGAACTACGCGCCGCCATGAGCGAGGACGCGCTGCGCTTGCTCCGCGCCGGTGGCTACCAAAATGCCGGTACTGTTGAGTTTTTATTGAGCGGAGACCGATACTACTTTCTTGAGGTCAATACCCGTATCCAGGTGGAACACGCGGTGACGGAGATGGTCACTGGCGTCGACCTGGTTCGCTTGCAACTGGAGATCGCGGCCGGTCTCCCGCTCTCGATCAGCCAAGCCGATGTGGCATTGCAGGGCCACGCGATTGAAGTCCGCCTCTACGCCGAAGACCCGGAACACGACTTCCTGCCTTCCACCGGCCGGATCACCGGCCTCGTCCTCCCGGAAGGGCCGGGGGTGCGCAACGACGTCGGTGTGGAAGCCGGCACGGAAGTCACGCAATACTACGATCCCATGTTGGCCAAGTTGATCGTTCATGGCGATGACCGCTCGACCGCTGTGCGGTGCCTGAGCAGTGCCCTGGCGCAATACGAGGTGGCGGGTCCGCGGACGAACCTGCAGTTTCTGCGCTGGGTGGCCGCGCGACCCGAGTTTGTCGACGGGCATATCACTATCGACTTTCTTTCCGCCAATTGGCGACCGGAGGCGGTCGATGTACTTCCAAAGTACGTCGTGGCGCTCGCTGCCCTCGCCGCCGTGACCGGACTTCTGGATCCCACCACGTTCGGAGCCACATCGCCGTGGGCAGCGACGACCGGCTGGCGATTGTCCGGCTTCCCACGAGTGTTCCGTTTCACCCATGCGGGAGGGGAAGACACAGTTGAACTATCGAAGATCGGCCAGGGTGACGGGAGCATTCACGTATCAAGTACTGGTAGGGGCGGCCGGCGTTCGCCCGCGGCATCCCCAAGCAGCGACTGGCGAGCGCAGGTCGCCCCTACGACGACTGATCTGATGGCGACGAGCGCCCCTGTCGGCGTCCCGCCTGTAGACCGCCACGCGACGATCAGTAACTACAGCGGCGAGTGTCTCACCTACAGCGTGTTGAATGTCGCCAGCGGCTCCATCGTCGCCAGCCAGGCAGACCGCGTCCTACGCGCCGAGGTGAGTGGAAGAGCATCGGCGTTCGAACTGCGGCACGAGGGGAGAAAATACCGATTGGCGCTCGCCAGCGACGATGACCGCGTATTCGCTGCCGGCGCTGGCGCCGGCGACGCCGGCCCGACCGCCCCCATGCCGGGAACCGTGGTGAAGGTTTTGGTCGCCGCCGGTCAACACGTGAGCGCCCATGAGCCACTGATAGTCCTGGAGGCGATGAAAATGGAGCACGTCGTCGAGGCGCCGCACGAGGGCGTGGTTCGATCCGTCCTGGTAGAGCCCGGTGGCATGGTCGCGGCCGGCGCACTAGTGGTGGAACTGGACAGCACGTAATGTCTCTCCCCAAGCTTGCCGCGAGTCACTGCTACCGGGCGGCTATCGCTTGAGCAAGTCTGCCGGCCGAGCGCGGGCACTGACGATTCTCGAACAGCTCGAAACGCTCTATGCCGATCTAACCACCGGTCTGAACTTCAACACGCCATTTGAGCTGTTGATCGCGACGATACTTTCAGCCCAATGCACCGACGAGCGTGTCAATCTGGTTACTCCGCACCTGTTCGCCCGGTACCCAACGGCGGAAGCCCTGGCGAATGCCGAGCGGAGCGATGTGGAGGCGATCATCCATTCATGCGGATTCTTCCGGAACAAGGCGAAGAACATCCAGGCAGCGGCGGCAAGAATTCAGGACCGATTCGGCGGCCAGGTACCGGCGACGATGGCCGAACTGATCACGCTTCCCGGAGTGGCGCGGAAGACGGCCAATGTCGTCCTCGCCCACGCCTTCGGCCGCCACGAGGGCATCGCCGTCGATACGCATGTCCTCCGCCTGTCCAATCGCCTAGCCATGACAACGAGCCGTGATCCGGTCCAAGTTGAGCAGGACTTGATGTTGATCTTCCCGACCAAGCACTGGGGGCGCGTCTCCGACACCCTGATCTGGCATGGGCGTCGTCTGTGCTCCGCCCGTCGCCCCCTCTGCGCCGACTGTCCGGTACAGGACCTCTGTCCCTCAGCGCATCACACGACTGGATAACTCTACTGGGGCGGTTGAGGTGGAGCGTGCTCACAGCTCCAGTCAGGCGATTCACCTACCGCGAACAGATATCCCGCGGCGTAGGCCGAGTCCAACGGGTTCCAGAAGCTGTGTGCTCTCACGCCGGTTTCCGTGCGCATGCGGCGCACCGCTCGTTTGAACGTGCTCGGCGCGAACTGAAAGAGCCCGAAGTGAGTACCATTGCTGGCACGGGGATCGAGCGCGCTCTCGCACCTACCGATCGCCAGAAGTACGCTGTATGGCACGCCAAACGTCAACGAACTATCGTAGATTGCTCGCCGCGCGCTTCCAGTTATTTGGGGTGGGTAGACCCGCGCCTGCGGACGGCACGTACCAGGAGCCGTATGGAGCGCTAAATGATCGAAGATACAGGCGTGGGTCTGCCCGGCGGCCACGGCCTGGGCCACGATTCTGTTCTGCCCGCACAGCGCGGTCAGCAAAACGAAACATAGTCCAAGTGTCGCGACGCCGTGTGTGCGTCTTTCCATCCCTATCCATGGGGATTATACAAGCTGGAGACAATTCAAGAAGGACGCGGTGAATTCAGGCGATGCCGCGCGAGCCGGCACTGCCTCGCCTACTCACCGCTTCCTCCAGCATCATCGTCACCTCGTCGCGGCCGTACATGCGGTGACAGCGTTCGTAATCGCCCGTGCCATCCCCAGCCAGCCGGGCGTAACCGACTGATAGCCCATCCTGCAACTCGTCAATGCTCACGTTCGCTGCACTTTCGCTATCCAGAACATGACCCAGGGCCCGGAAGAAGTCTTCGTGTCCCGTAGGGAAATGCTCCCATAGTCCCTGGTGCCGTCGTCTCTTGCGGCCAGTCGCTCGAGCCGCGCTGTTCAGCACACCGAGATTGAGAACCTGTGCCCAGGTAACTACCGCCATCTGGGCGTCGCTCTTGTGCTGAACCGCATGCCAGCGGAGGGTGAAACCTTCCGGCACTTCAGTGATACTCGCGTGATAAGACGGCTCGCTATCCAGCCGCCTGCCGATAACACGTAGCGCCCGTTCGTATCCAGTTACCCGGCCAGTGAGGTGGCGTAGCATATGATCTCCTTCTAAGTGGGGCGCCCACACAACCGCGCCTCGTTAGCGCTTACTGTAAACGTCATGAGCGCTAAACCACAGTGCCGTCGGACCCTAACCAGGCGGTACTTTTGTCGGATTAGTGGTGGCCGCCATGGCCGCCGCGTCCACCGCGACCGGTCGTGTGGCCAGCGCCCTCCGACGTGTCATGCTGACCGGCGCGGCTACCTTCGTGCTGGTCACGCGTTTCCTTCTTGGTCCCCGGAATGGGATCGTGTACCGGCTGTGCCCAGTAGTCGGGCTCACCGGGCGCCTCCGGATCTTCGATTCCGTACTTTTCGGGATTGTCCATGTTCAACACGTTGTCCTCGCTCATGAGCACGCTCCTTTACGATGAGAATGTTGCAAGCGTTGTTCCAGGATCACCTGAAACACACGATCCAACCGGTATCTATCGCGCGAGACAGCCGTCCTCACGCGTCCCCCAATGCTCTCCTCCCGCTCGAAAACCACGACACGTTGTCCGGCTCGGATCAACTGCCTGGCGCACACCAATCCCGCCAGACCCGCCCCAATGATCGCTATGGGACGCGTGTCGCTCGTCGTCATCCGCTCCACGGTCCACCCACATTTCTCGATAGACTCTCCTCTGGGGGCCGGGCGCCGTCGTCCCCCGTTAGGGGAGGAACTCGAGATTGTCGCTAATTGTGATGCCCCAAGTGCGGGCGCCGGGCTACATGAGGGGATCACGGCTGGAAAGGGGCAGACGTCGGTGAGCCAGACGCGATCCCGGCTAGCTCACCGACCCAGACGGTCTCTACTTGCCAGGCTTCAAGAGTCGGTGATAGACACCGAAGAGCAAGAAGGTGGGGGGCCACTGCCCGACGAACACGCTCCAGTCATTCTTTCCGGCTAACTTCAGGCCGGCGGAGACGACTATCGATCCGAGTGCCCCCCAATACCAGGACTGCTCGGGAATGCTGTTTGTAATCTGGAAATATCCCTGCTGAGGTTGGGTCTTCATGTCGTTGGCTCCTTTAATTCTGGGGTCACGATTAATTCCCGGATCATGGTCGACCCGATTACGTGACAGAGCAGACTGTGCAAGTCTTGTGCCATGCGCATACGGCTTGCAGCGGGGTTGTTCAAAGATTGAAGAGGCCTGACATGGGTGCAATACTAATGTATGCCCATACTGCCCTCACTCTCGGCGCTCGCTGTCGCTGGCCTGCTGCTTATCCCAGCAGTTCGAAGTCAGGCGGGGTCTCCGTCCAATGTATTGTTAGTGCGGAACCGCACTGAACCGTCGGTCGCGGTCAATCCGCGCGATCCGCGGATGATTGTGCTGACCACGAACACCGACTATAGCGCGTCTACCGGCGGCATTTATCCCACTGCGTACTTCACCAGCCACAATAGCGGTAGGTCGTTTCTCCAGGGCGCCGCTCCGGAGGTTTCACCGTACGTCGTGGGTGCGGACCCGACGGCTGCCATCGACCGAAACGGGACGGTATTTTACAGCTACCTCAGCGAAACCGCATCCTACTGCTCGACGGGCCACTCGGCAGTCATGCTGTCTCATTCGACTGATGGCGGACGCAGTTTTCGTGGACCACGCATTGTGGACACCAATGGAGCGGACGACAAGCCGAATATGGCAGTTGAGAGCCACCGTGGACGCCCCAGCCACGTCTTTGTTACTTGGACTCGTTTTCACGACTCGACGCGCAGCACCGATGTCTGGTACGCGCGCTCAATGGATGGCGGCACATCCTTTAGGCGCACGCTCCTCTATACTTCACGCGGAGATAACTTAGGGTCGGTGCCGGTGAACGGGCGCCACGGCCGGATCTACGTGTTCTGGGTGTCATTTATTGATAAGTCCGAGAACCTTACCGGCTCCACGCGTATCCTGTTCCGTGCCTCGCGCAATGATGGGCGCCACTTCGGTCCGGTCCGGCAGGCCGGTAGTTCCTTTCAACGCGTGCCGCTTGAGGCATCGCCGGGCGCCTTGCGCAATCTCACCA
>JBPCKK010000110.1:0-7186 GCA_051004335.1 Chloroflexota bacterium | reverse complement strand
GTGTCTCGATCACCGCATCTACCGGCTCTGGACAGGAGCGAGGACGGGCGTGATCACGGAGCAATTCGGCGGGGCGGTACTTCTTCTTGGGCACGGCACATCTCCTTCCCCCAAGCTTGACAGACCCGCCCCATACCTTAACTTGAAACCATTCCACAGGGGCCGGCCCCTACCGGTGCGACGTCAATGACATCCGCGCTAAGCGGCTGCGGGAAGTGCTTCGAAGAGGACGGCAATGCCCTGACCCCCGCCGATGCAGGCGGAAGCTATGCCGTAGCGCCCCCCACGCCGCCGGAGTTCATAGAGCAGGGTAAGGGCGAGGCGGGTACCACTGGCGCCCAGTGGATGGCCGATGGCAATCGCTCCTCCGTTGACGTTGACCTTATCGCGATCCAGCGCAAGTTCGCGCTCGACGGCCAGATATTGGGCGGAAAAGGCTTCGTTGATTTCGATCAAGTCGATGTCGCTCAGCGAGAGTCCCGATTTCTCCAGGGCGGCGGGAATCGCCATTGCTGGCCCAATGCCCATAAAGCTGGGATCCACGCCAACAATGCCCCAGGACAGCATGCGCCCCAGTGGCCGGCGATCGCCGAGTGACTCTTCGGTGGCCATGACTACGGCGGCGGCGCCATCGACGATCCCACTGGCGTTGCCGGCTGTGACCACGCCATTCTTGCGAAAGGCGGGCGGAAGCTTGGCCAAAATCTCCGGGGTCGTGTCCGGTCGTGGATGCTCGTCGCGGTCCACGGTTATCGTTCCCTTGCGACCGGCTACTTCAACGGGCACGATCTCAGCGGTGAAGTAGCACTTCTCTTGTGCTTTGGCGGCGGATTCCTGGCTTCGGAGAGCAAACTCGTCCACCTCGACCCGGTTAATACTGTATTGCTCGGCCAGATTCTCGGCGGTATCCGCCATGGCGCAGCCACAGTAGGGATCGGTCAACGCCTCCCACAAATAGTCCTGGAACTCTGTGTTTCCCATGCGAAGTCCCCACCGTGCCCCACGAACGAGGTAAGGAGCCTGACTCATGTTTTCGGCGCCGCCGGCGAGCACGGTATCCGCTTCGTCGAGCAGCATTGCCTGCGCGCCACTTACCATGGCCTGCAAGCCGGAACCGCAGAGGCGATTCAGGGTGAGAGCCGGCGCTTCTTGTGGTACGCCTGCCTTCAGCCCAACATGGCGCGCCATATAGATCGCATCCGGGCTCGTCTGCAAGACATTGCCGAAAAAGACCTGGTCGATACTGTCGGGGTTATAGCCGGAACGCTCTAGCGCCCCACGTGCCGCCACCGTGCCCAATTCGATTGCGCTGGTCTCCTTGAACGCGCCGCCGAATGAGCCAAACGGCGTGCGTGCTCCCTCTACAACAAAAACGTCCTTGTGCATGTCTCCATCCTTTCGTTGCCGTCCGCCAATGATGTATGGACGGGATACCCATTCGCTTATACCATGGTGCCGGTTGGAGCGCCCCGGCGGATCGCCCCGAGGATAATATCGCCAACTTCCCGCGTTCCCAAGCCACTCGTGGCGTCGAAGCCCGGCAAGAGGCCGCTTTGCAGTGAGCGCCGAATGGCATTCTCGATACTGCCCGCCGCGTCCGACTCTCCCAAATAGTCCAGCATCATGCCGAGGGCGGCGATGGCGCCGACTGGACTGGCGATTCCCTTACCGGCAATATCGGGGGCCGAGCCGTGGATTGGTTCAAACAGCGAGACGCGACCTGGGTGGATATTTCCCGAGGCGGCGCTGCCCAGTCCACCCTGGATCGCCGCGCACAGATCGGTGAGGATGTCACCGAAGAGATTCGTAGTAACGATTACGTCGAACCGCTTCGGGTCCTGAACGAGATACATAGCAGCGGCATCAACGTATATCGCCTCTGTCTGTACATCGGGATATTCAGCGGCAAGATCGGTGAGCGCACGCCGCCAGATCTCCTGGGGGCGGATGGCGTTTGCTTTGTCGACGAGCGTAAGTTTTCGCTTCTTGTTGCGGGTCCGCGCCAGTTCAAAACCGTAGCGCAGAGCGCGCTCCACTCCAGCTCGAGTGAAGACCATCTCGGCGATGGCAACCTCATTCGCTGAACCTTGCCGCAGAACGCCGCCCAGGCCTACGTAGGCGTCTTCCGTGTTCTCGCGGACCACGACCAAATCGACATCGCTTGGGCCGATACCTTTCAGCGGCGTCAGCCGCTCCGCATGGAGCACGATCGGTCGCAGATTGATGTAGAGGTCGAGCCCCAGGCGAATAGCCATGAGGACGGATCGCTCGACCAGCCCACGCTCTACCCGCGGATCACCCAGTGCTCCCAGGTAGAGCGCGTCGAGCTGGCGGTACTCGTCGAGGACGGAAGCCGGCATAAGTTCGCCGCGCTCCAGATAGAGACGGCTACTCCAGGGGTACTCGATAAGCTCGTAGCTGAAGCCGTGCAACTCGCTGACGAGACGCAGAACACGCAGTCCTTCCGCCACCACCTCGGGTCCGATCCCGTCTCCCGCTATGATGCCGATGCGGTACGGCTGCGTCACGCGGTGGCTGCTTCGCGGGCCAGCGTCTCCTCGGCGTAGCCGCGCAGGCCACCTTTGCTCATGATCTGCTGCAGAAACTCGGGGAAGGCGGCGGCCTGGTACGCTTTCCCCTTGGTGAGGTTACGAATGATGCCGGCGGCCGGGACGATCTCCACTTCATCCCCTTCCTCGATCTCCTCCGCTGCTTCACTCGACTCGAAGATGGGGAAGGCAATGTTGATGGCGTTGCGATAGAAGATTCGGGCGAAGCTGGGGGCGATCACCGCGCTGATGCCGGATGCCTTGATCGACAGCGGCGCCACCTCGCGCGACGATCCGCAGCCGAAATTGCCGCCGGCGATTACAATGTCTCCCGGCTTAATCTTTTCCACGAAGCCGGCGTCGAGATCGGCCATGCAGTGCTTGGCCAATTCGCCGGGATCGGTGATGTGGCAGAAGCGGCCGGGGATGATGACGTCGGTATTGATATTGGCGCCATATTTCCAGACGCTCCCGTGCAGGTTGTTCATACTGGTTCTCCTTTAGGCAACGACCGCGGCCGCGTTCATCACTTCCTCGGGACCGGCAATGTGACCGGCAATGGCGGAAGCGGCGGCGACGGCGGGATTGGTCAAAAAGATTTCGGCGTTGCGGGCGCCCATGCGTCCTACAAAGTTGCGGTTGGTAGTGGAGACACAGCGCTCGAATTCGCCAAGCACGCCCATGTGTCCGCCGATGCACGGTCCGCAGGTTGAGGTGGAGACAATGCACTCCGCGTCGAGGAAAATCTCCATAAGTCCTTCACGCGCCATCTGCGCCTGCACTTCCTGGCTTCCGGGAACCACAATGCAACGCACGTGCGGATCGACCTTGTGCCCGCGCAAGACGAGCGCGGCCTGGCGCATGTCCTAGATCCAACCATTGGTGCAGGTACCGATGACCACTTGATCGATGGGCACGTCACCCGCCTCCGAGATTCCCCGAGTGTTTTCCGGCAAAGAGGGGAAGGCTACCTGTGGCTCGATGGCGTCGACGTCGATCTCCACTTCCTTGACGTATTGTGCGTCGGGGTCACTGGCGAACTCCGTGTAGTTGGTATGCCCTACAGACGCGAGATAGTCGCGCGTCACCTCATCGGCATGGAAGATGCCGTTCTTCGCTCCGGCCTCGATCGACATGTTGGCCATGGTGAATCGCCCGGCCATGGGCAGATCGCGCAGCGCCTCGCCGTGGAACTCCATGGCCATGTAGGTAGCACCGTCTACCGTCAACCGCCCGATGGTATAGAGGATCAAATCCTTCCCGGTCACCCATGGCCGAAGAGTGCCGCGATAAGTAACCTTGACCGACGGCGGCACGCGCAGCCAGGTGCGGCCTATGGCCCAGGCCACGGCCACGTCGGTCGAGCCCACGCCGGTGGAAAAGGCGCCGAGGGCGCCGTAGGTAGTCGTGTGTGAGTCGCCGCCGATGATGAGCTGGCCAGGGCCGACGATGCCATGTTGGGGTAGAACGCAGTGTTCGATGCCGGCCCTGCCTACCTCAAACCAACGGGCCTCCTGATCGAGCGCGAATTGACGTACCCGTTGCACCAATTTGGCCGTGGTGATGTCCTTATTGGGGGTAAAGTGATCGGGGACAAACACTGCGGTACTGGGATTGAGGATCCGGTCCGCACCCTTAATCTTGAGGAACTCATCGATGGCCAGCGCCGCCGACAGCTCGTTGGCCAACACCACATCGACCTCGACCATGACAATCTCTCCCGGTTCGACCCGGTCTTTCCCGGCATGAGCCGCCATAATCTTTTCAGTTATCGTCATTCCCATAGCGTTGTCCTCTTTACTTTCTATCAGGAGCCCTGGGGCAAGGCATGTGTTTCTACCCGCCACGTCTCTAACGCGGCATAGACGTCATCATCAGTGAGCAACCGATTGGAGCGTTTCCCGACGGCAAAAATATGTTCCACCAACGGCGTATCAGCGGTGAGGCCGCGCGCTTCCAGCCAATACACAACATTGGATTGTCCGCTCATCGGTCCAATCTCGACCGACTGTTTTCGCCCAAAAAATTCGGCGGGCACGCCGGAATACACCCTATTGGCCAACCAGGAATCCCCTTTGCGTAATGCCTTGATCACCGCTGAGGCGTGGACGCCGGTTGCGGTACGGAAAGCGTCGCGACCCATGACCGGATAGGTGGGTGGAATGGTCACTCCAGTAACCTCCGCTACACAATCGCAGTACTGGCCGAGGACGCTGAGATCGGTGTCGATCCAGCCGAGCAGCTTGAAGTTCACCAGAATCTGGTCTATAGCGGTATTGCCCACGCGTTCGCCGATACCGAGAGCAGTACCGTGTACCCGGTCGGCGCCGGCATGAACCGCAGTCAGCGTATTGGCGAGGGCAAGTCCTCGGTCGTTATGGCCATGCCAGTCGATACGCACCTCGGCTCCGCTCGACGCCACCACCTCGCGGACAAACGTCACGAGACTCCAGACACCTTCCGGCGTGGCGTGGCCCACCGTGTCGGCCAAACAAATACGCTGCGCGCCCGCCTCGATAGCCGCCAGGTAGAGGCGCCGCAGCGTATCGGGGTGGGCCCGCGTGGTGTCCTCCGTCACGTACATAACGGGTAATCCCTGGCGCCGGGCATAACTCACTGCTTCAACTGAGTGCCGCAGCATGCGGTCAATCGTCCAGTCCTCGGCGTATTGCCGAATCGGGCTCGATCCAATAAATACCGCCGCCTCAATGGGAATCCCCGCGACCTGTGAAGCCTCGACAATAGGATCAATATCTACCTGGAGGGTGCGGGCAGCGCAATTCGGCGCGATCGGCAGGTGGTGATCCCGTATTTCCCGGGCTAAGGTAAGCACATCCGCCTGAACAGCCGGACCGGCTCCCGGTAAACCGATGTTCGCCGACTGAATCCCGAGGTCGGCGATGTAGTGGAGGATGCGCAGCTTGTCGTCAATCGACGGTGAGCGGACGGATGGGCTTTGCAATCCGTCGCGAAGCGTTTCATCATCCAGTTCCACGGTGGTCGTGGTTGGAGCGCGTCGCGTGCCCTCGACATTCCAGTCGTGGATAAGCTCGCCCTGGTTCATGCACCGACCCTCCCAGCCGGATTATAGACCCGACTAGGGTGTATTGACGGCGCGGCCCAACTCAACGGAGCCAAAGCCGGGGCAATCCCGCTACTGTGCGGCGTAGACCGGCGCGCGGAAAAAGGCCACGTAGCGGAACAGTTCGAGGTACATGCGCGCCACGTTTGGCCAGGTCATGGGGCGACTGAAGCGATAGGCACGGTCCTCCATCTGTAGCAACTTTCTTCGGTCGCCTAGCAGCGAATTGACGCCCACCGCGATAGCATCCGGGTCTTTGAACGGCACGATGACGCCCCGCCCATCCGAGAGCAGCTCCTTGGCATAGGTAAACGGCGTGGCCACTACAGCCTTGCCGCAGCCGACGGCGTAGGCGAGCGTTCCGCTAACTATCTGATCCTTGTTGAGGTAGGCCATGATGTACACGTCGGTGGCTGCCAGGTAACGGATCAACTCGGAGTTACTCAGGAAGCGATTATTAAAGCGCACGTGCTTCTGTACGCCCAGCTCCTTGGCCAGCTCGATGAGGCTGTTGCGGTATGCTTCACCTTCTTGCCGCCGGACGTTGGGGTGGGTCTCGCCGATGACCAGATAGAGCACATTGGGTTGCTGCTCAACGATGCTCGGTAATGCCTGGATTACGTATTCAATCGCCTTACTGGGCCCGATCAGCCCGAAGGTCGAGAGCAGAGGGCGCTCGCCGAGGCCCAGCAGCTTCTTAGTCCGTCGACGGATAGACTCTTTCCGAGTGAAGACAGGGATTCCATGGGGAATCACGTGGATACGCTCTTCAGCCAGTTCATAGTTATCGGCGATCATCCGCACCGCGGAGCGGGCCAGCACGACGACGGCAGCCGCCTCACTGAGCATTGCCTGGGTAATTTCCTTGAAGTGGCCATCCGGATGGGGAAGCACGGTATGCATAGTAACCACTATTGGTTTGTCCAACCGACGCATGAATTCGACGACAAACTCGCCGTCGCGTCCACCGAAGAGACCGTATTCGTGCTGGATGTTCACCACCTGCACGCGTGACTTATTGAGCGCATCGGCGACTTCCAGGTAAGAATCCAGGTCGTCCGACTCAATCTGGTAGCGCACGCGGCCTTGATAGTCGTGCAGATCGTAGTCATACATCTGACCGTAATCATTGATGGCTGCCACGATTGACAGTCGGGACGGGTCAATCGCGTCGTACGAACTGACCACGTCGTACGTAAAGGTGCCGATGCCACACTCGCGGGGGGGATAGCTGCCCACGAAAGCGACTCGGGGAACCGAGCCGGATTGGCCGGTTAACACAGTCGCATAAGGGTCCTGCATCCGCTCTCCTCAGGCGTTCGCGCCGGTAATTCACTCTATCAGATGCCCGGAAAAGCCGGCTTGAGCAGCGGAAAAGTCAATGGAAATTTGACACCCCGCCGGATAGCTGGTAACGTGACCTTGCGTTTTGCGTGCTGAGCCCCACTATTTTTTCGTAGAGAAGTGGCGCTCCGGGGATCAGTGCGACCAAAAAACCCAGGAGGTCGCGGATGAGGAAGCCGCTGATTGCGGTCAGTCTGGCCGTCAGTACCGG
>JBPCKK010000109.1:0-7694 GCA_051004335.1 Chloroflexota bacterium | reverse complement strand
CCCTGTTGAGTTGAAACGGATTAGGCGCGCTCACGAATACGCTCGCAAGCACTTAAAAATTCCTTACCCATTCGCGAGCTTGGAGCTTAAGACGTCCGGAGGTCACATCCTCCACGAATTCGATGAGAGGTATCCGGGACCCCGCTTGGTTGCGTTATCCGCGGATGGACAAATCGTGCTTCCGGGGGTAGTCGATACTGAGATTGCCAATATCGCCTTTGATGCCGGCCAGTTGGCACTGCGCTGGTTTCCACTCGGCCCTAATGGTCCTGTCGTGGTCGACCCCCTTATAGCGGCAGGGCGGCCCACTATCGTCGGGACTGGTATCACCGTCCGTACCCTCAAGGACCGCATGAAGGCTGGCGACAAGCTTGATTGCCTGGCCCAAGATTATGAGATTCCGGTTCCCATGATAGAGCGAGCGCTGCATTATCAAGCAGCGTGAAGTTATTCGTTGACGAAGACACCGGATTGGGTCTGGCCAAGGCCCTCATCTCGCAAGGCAACCTGGATGTAGATTACGTAGCTAATGACCGGACAATCCATAAAGGAACACCGGATGTCGATTGGATACCCTACGTAGGAAGATGCGGTCGCCTTGTGCTGTCCAGGAACAAAAACATGCTCAGGGTTGAAGCGGAGCTTCAATTGCTCGTTCGCTCAACGAGTGGGAATTGTCTTCCTACCAAACAAGGCTAGCGGGCCTGAGCTTATTGATCTGGTCATTAGTCGTCTCCGCTGGCTTGAGCACCTCGATACTCATGAGGAGCGACCGTTCGCCTGGGCACTATATAGAAACGGATCTCATGTCCGAAAGGACATCGCGTAACCCACCCTAATTTCCAGCTAATCCGCCTTTGCTATAGTCCGGGCGCGGTAATCGGAGCGGGCCGCAAAAGGACGGTGAGTTGGAGCAGATAAAGATGACGCGCGCACCTTCCATGTCGTTCATCGTTCGGGTATGGCAGGACGACGACAGCGTTTCCGCCATGCGGGGCGAAGTCGAGCACGTGACCACCGGAGAGAAGCGCCTCTTCCTCGACTATGGGGCGTTGCAGAGCTTGATCGACGGCTGGCGCCGTGAATTGCAGTTGAGCCGCTAGGACGCGCTCAACTCAGCGATCGTGCTTTCCACCACGTCGACCGCCGCGCGCAGCGTCTCGGCATCGAAGGCCAGTCGCGCGCCGGCGGCGGCGTAGAGTTCCGGCACCGGTCGTGTATTGCCTAGGGCCAGGGCATGCTTGTAGCGGGCCAACGCGTCCGCCGGGTCCTGGCGCGCCCGCGCCCAGATCTGGACGGCGCCGAGCTGGGCCAGAGCGTATTCGATGATGTAGAACGGCACCACAAAGATGTGCAGCAGGTTGTGCCAGCCGGTCTTCGTCTCGGTCTCCAGGCCGCTGAAGTCCACCACCGGCACAAAGCGGTGTGTCTGTGCCAGCCATTGCTCATCACACTTCACCGGATCGGCGGTCTCGTCGGGGTGAGTGTAGACCCAGTGCTGGAAGGCGTCGGCCAGCATCAAGCGGGACCAGAGCAGCAGGACGCGTTGTTTTAGATGGTCCACCCGTGCCCGCGCCGCCTCCTCGGGCGTATAGAAACCAACCCCTTCGGCATCCAGGTAGGGCGCGGCCAGCAGTTCCATGGCCATCGAGCCCACTTCGGCGAACTCCATGCCGATGCCCTCCAGACTGCGCTGCTGCAGATAGGGCAGGCTCCGGGCAGCCAGCATGTGGAAGGCGTGGCCGCCCTCGTGAATCAGCATCTCCACATCGCCGCGCGTGCCCGCCACATTGCCAAAGATAAACGGCAAGCCGGTGGCCTCCAGCGGACTACAGTAGCCGCCGGGCGCCTTGTTGTCTCTGCTGTCCAGATCGAGGCAGCCGCCCTCCACCATGTCATCGAAGTAGCCGGCCAGCTGCGGATCGAGTCGGTGAAACAGGGTCCGCGTCTTCTCCTCCAGCTCTCGTCCGCCTTGAAACGGAGTCAGCGGCGCCTGGGTTTGGGGATCCACTTCCAGATCCCAGGGCCGTAGCGTCTCCACGTCCAAGCGCTCTCGACGCCGCTCCAGTAGCCGAGCCACCGCCGGAACCACCACCTCTTCCACCGCCGCATGTAATCGCTGGGCGTCCTCCGGCGTGTAATCAAAGCGGTGCATCGCCTGCCAGCGATACGCGCGGTAATCGGGGAAGCCGGCGTTCTCCGTTATCTGGCGGCGCAAGGCGAGCATGCGCGTCCAGAGATCATTCAGGGCGGCGCGATCGCGCAATTGCCGCTCGGTGATCACCTTCCAGACCTGCTCGCGCTTCGCTCGGTCGTGCTCCTGCAGCAGCGGGCGGAGCTGTTGCAGGGGCATGGTTTTGCCCTCCCACTCGGCGGTCTGCGCGCCGGTGATCTGGTAATACTCATCGACCAGCCGCGACTCCTGGGCCATTAACGGCAGATTCTCATCACGAAAGAGGGCAACATCGGCACGCATCTGGCGCAGCGGCACGGCAAAGCCCTCCGGCTCCAACCCCGAGGCTAGAAGCTTCTGACGCAGCCGCTGCTCCGCCTCCTCGACGCGCGGAAAAGTGTGATCCATGAAGTCGTGCAGGCGGCGCTGCATCTCCTCGTCAGCCGTGTTGCAGGTAGTTAGGGCGCGCAGCCGAGCCAGAATCTCCTGTACCCGAGAGGAAAGTTCCGACCATTCTTTGAGCCAGGTATCAACCGTGGCCTCATCGAGGTGCGCGGTTTCGAGCGCGGCATAACGCGGCTCGATGTCGGCCCAGGTCCAGCTGGTGAAGTCGGGCGCATTGGCCAGAAGAGGAGAAAGCATGCGTGACCTTTCCGGGGTAATGGTGGGAGACAGGTCAGTTTCGCATACTGGCACGGAGTCATCAGTCACAATGCCCAGCGGTACTGACATGTACGCCGTCGCCGGCTCGCCGCCGCGGCCCCGGCTGGCCAACAATGAAGTTCCTTATACGGTACGGGCCGGGCGCCCTCGCCGGCCCGCCGCCGCAGCGGCGCCGCTCACCAACCATGACGTTCCCCGTCCACTATGACTCTGGTTGTTAGCGCCTAGGCGGAGAACTGCCTGCTATGCGCAATGAGTTTGCCGACCTACCTGTCCCGGAAACGGTGATTCATCTGGTTGCCAAGTCCCGTGATTAGTGGTGCTGTCATGCGGAGATCATGTGGACGGGGAAGCGTCTTGTTGGCCGAGCAGGGCCGCTGCGGCGGTGGGCCGGCAGGGGCGCTCGGCCCGTACCGATTAATGCGATGGTGTGACCATCCGCACCAAGCAGTGGCGGCGCCTGACTTACTCGCGCATAAGCTCTGTCCCTCTACTGCCCTGGCCGAGAAATTGCCCTACGGAACCACAGAACCCTTGGCGGCCCTTTGCCGCCGAGGGCATTATGGAGGAGAGACATGACACAGAGACTGGAAAACCGCGTGGCGCTGATCACCGGGTCGGATTCGGGCATTGGACAAGCGACGGCGGTCGAATTTGCCAAAGAAGGCGCCGATATCGTGGTGAACTACCTCGAGGACCGCGATGGCGCGGAGAGCACCAAGCGGCAAGTTGAAGAGCAGGGACGCCGGGCCATTGTTATCCAAGCGGACGTGCGCGACGAGCAGCAGGTGGAGCGCATGTTTGACCAGGCGCTGGGCGAGTTTGGCAAGCTCGACATTCTTATGAACGACGCCGGGATAGACGCATCCGGCACGCATGTGGCCGATATGTCCACCGAGGTGTGGGACCGGGCATTGCGGACCGATCTGTACGGCTACTTCTTTTGCTGCCGGCGGTTCATCAACATCCGGAAGAAGGCCGGTGAAGGTGGCAAGATTATCAACATCAGCTCGGTGCACCAGGACATTCCGCGGGCGGGCGCCGCCGAGTACGATTCGGCCAAGGGAGGGGTGCGCATGCTGACTCGTACGTTGGCCCTCGAACTGGCGCCTCAGAAGATCAACGTGAACAACATAGCTCCGGGCATGGTACTCACGCCCATGAACCAGAAGGCGATCGATGCTCCGAAGGAGCGAGAGCAGCAGGTACAGAGCATTCCGCTCAAGCGAGCCGCCGAACCGTGGGAAGTCGGGCGTCTTGCGGTCTACCTCGCCTCCGATGACGCCAATTATGTGACCGGCGCTACCTATGTCATCGATGGCGGGCTGGAGGTCAACCTGGGTCAGGGAGCGTAATATGTTTACCGTCGAAGATCGTCAACATCTCGTCCTCGAGCATGCGGGCTCGATCGCCGGCATGTTCACCCTCAGCCCGTACGTGTGGCAGGGCAACGGGAGGCACCAGATGCTTCTCCGTGCCGTGAACCACGCGGAACAGGAATCCGACAAAATTTCACGCATCTACCCTGGAGAATCGACCGACGGATTGCGCTTCGCCATGACGCATACTACGGCAATTGCCGCTGGGCCGGACGCAGACGATAAGGATGGCGCTGAGGATCCTACTGTTGTGCCCGACGGCGACGGTCTCACTGTCTTCTACAGCGGCTGGAACCAGCAAGAGGAACAGGGCAAGCTCTTGGTGGCACGCGGTCCTGATCCGCTTCACCTGAACAAGGATGGGATCGCCATCCCCTATTCCGAGCGCTTCAAGAATCCGAAAGAGGCAAGCCTGGCTCAATGCCCGGATGGAACGTGGCGCTTGTTCTTCGAGTACGCCGCCGGTGGCGCCTCGCATGTTGGCGTCGCCACTGCTCCGTCTTTGCTCGGACCGTGGGATCCGCAACCCGACGCATTCACGACGCGCGCGAGTCAATGGGACTCTTGGCATCTCAGCCCTGGACCCATCCTTCCCTCCGAACCGGAACGCCCGCTCATGTTTTACAACGGCGCGGATCGGGAGGGCGTGTGGCGCGTCGGTTGGATAACCTTCGATCCGTCGCTCACGACGGTGATGGATCGCGGGACTGACCCGGTGTTCATTCCACCGCCGCCGGAATCCGGCTTCCGGGACGCTGCCTTTGTCTCCTCGGCTGTTGAGGTGGATGGCGCGATTTGGCTGTACTACTCTGAGGCGGATAAGGATATGGTGCGCTTGACGCTGCATAAACTGTAACGCGGAGTTTCAACCGCACCTACAGCGGTTCTAGGTGACATTCAACCGGTAGGGGCCGGCCCGAGTGCCGGCTGAACCGGATCATCCGCCCCGCCGCCCGCAGGCGGCTTTCGCCGGACCAATGGTTCAGCGAATTGCGGTAGATCAGCGGACGATATGCACTCGCGTCCCCATTGGCGCCCAAAAGTAGAGGAACCGTGCCGCGTTGTACGGTACATTGACGCAGCCGTGGGTGCCGCCATAATCAGTGCCCGGTTGGGTACCGCTGTTGCTTCCGTGGCCGTACACGCCCCGCCAGGGAGCATCGTGAATGAAGTAGCCACCGCCCCGGAACTCGAGAGCGAAGCTCACCGTTGAGTTGGGATACCAGAAGCGCGACGAGCGCGGCCAGGGGGAGACAAAGGTATACGGACTGCGCTTAGCGAAGACCGTGTAGATGCCGGTGGGGGTGGGCAGCAGGCGATCGCCGCTGGTGATTGGTGTGCTCAGCACCACCCGATTCCCATCCCAGGCGCGTAGGCGCTCTCGTGAAAGCGAGATGGTAATGCGTTTCCCGACGGCGTGCGTCGCCGCGGCGTGTGTTGTGATTGCCGGCGGCGCTGCCACGGCGAACAGGGCGAGCAGGGAAACAACGGCGAAGAGTAGACGAACTCGGCGGAACATAATCAACCCTCCTGAACTGACCAAACACTCAACACACGTCAGACGTGACGCTCAGTGCCAGTGCAAATGTCGTGCCGGGTACGTAAGCTCTGAGAGCCGCAGGTAAGATTTCCCTGTCAGACTGTGCACAAGGGATGGGAGCCTTCCCATCCCTTGTACATGTGAGATTCGAGTGAAAGGCACGGGGTGCGCGTTATGCACGATACATTGGTGACAACGCTGGAGACGGCCACGTTCGGAGCCGGCTGTTTTTGGGGAATCGAAGAGAAGTTTCGACAGGTGCCGGGAGTCAAATCGACGGCCGTGGGCTATCTCGGGGGGACATACGAGAATCCTACCTATGCCGCTGTGTGTCACGGGCGCACGGGACATGCGGAGGTCGTGCAGGTCACGTATGACCCCGCTGAGGTCTCGTATGAGGACCTGCTTGGCGTATTCTGGCACAGTCACAACCCGAAAACCCGGAACCGGCAGGGCTTCGATATCGGCACGCAGTATCGATCCGCCATTTTCTTCCATACGCCGGAGCAGGAGAGTATCGCGCGAAACTCCAAGGACGAACAACAAACAACCGGGCGCTTCAGTCGGAAAATTGTGACGGAGATCACCCCGGCGTCCACGTTCTATCGAGCCGAGGAATACCACCAGCAGTACCTGGCCAAGCGCGGCGCCCGCGCCTGTCGCGTATAAAGGTTAATCCTCTTTGTCGGACCTGGAGTCTGTCATGCGTGCACTATGCTGTGCGGCACATGCTCTGTGTTGATGAGCCGGCGCAATTCCTCAGTGGTACGCGGAGCCACGGCTGTTCCCGCGTGTTGCAATACGTTGAGGAGGTGATGAGAGTCGTAGGCGTCACCCGCGTCAAATGTCGGAGCGAGCAATGCGACCGAGCAGTGTAAGTCAGCGGCACGAACGAGCGTTTGCGCTAAAGCGGTTGAGGTGTCCATCTGGATGCCACGAAAGAGATTCGGTGGCTCGGGGTACAGGTGAACACCTACGAGGTAGTAGCCACAGTGGTCACCGGGTCCGAAAACGACATCCCGTCCATCTAACGCCTTGAAGCATTGCCGCACAATTGAGACCGGTAGGTGGGGAAGATCGGAACCCGTGATGATCAGTCGCTGGTAGCCTCGTGCCGCGATATCATTACAGATATTGAAGCGACGCTCGGTGATCTCTTCGCCGCGTTGGACAGGTGTTCGGCTTTCGATACCCAGGGCTGGCCCAGGCAGATCGAAGGTGGGCAGGCATGCCCAGCAGAGATCATAACCGTCGACATCTTTCGCTCGGCAAAAGCGCTCGTGTAAGTCAAGGAGAAACGCGCGATAGAGGTGCGTGGCATTCTCAGTGCCGAGTGACGTACTTAGTCTCGCCACCACGCCGTCGTTCGAGTCCTCGACCACAATGACGAGCACATCTGTGGCGCGCTGCCGTCCGTGAGTCTGTGCCCGTTGCATTCCAATAGTTCCGTTCGAGATAAGACCCGGCTGCATGGAGTGGGGGCACTGCGAGGGGGAAGGAAAGCGAGGCAACGACATTGTTACCTCGCTCCCAGGACCTCACGGGTGTAGGTTCTAGTTCGACAGTGGATTGGCCACTAGGTCCGCCCGAGGCTGACGATTCAGGAAGCCCAGGACGGGGCGGTTGATGACAAACCCAGCCGAGCCGTACGGCGCTCCGTTGGGTCCAGCGATCAGGCCCTTCACGGCAAGTTCCAAGATTTGGTTCTCATCTGTCTGACGCTTGTTCAGCCCGCGAGCGATTGCCTGTGGCGTCCAGACTCCTACCTGCGCATCCCAGAGCGGGCTGTACGCATTGGCGTGACGCGGATCGCTGAGCGTGGGGAAGTCTCCCTGGACGCTGAGCGCGTCAGCGCCATTACGCAAGGCGCGGAAGAGCGCGACATTGCGCATGTTGGCGTCAGTGCCCGCCGAGCCATCGAGAATGTTGTGGGCTAGCC
>JBPCKK010000108.1:0-5107 GCA_051004335.1 Chloroflexota bacterium | reverse complement strand
GTAGTACTAGGCGTAGCGTTTCCTCTCCGTTCACCGCCTCGCCAACAACCTCAAGGTCCGGCTCCCGCCCGAGGACCTGTCGCATTCCCTCCAGAGTGAGCGGATGGTCATCAACCAAAAGCACGCGAATGGTCTTCACATCTCTGCCCTCACCGATCGTCGGGTTTCCGGTAGTTGAGACGGTGGTGAGGGAAGGCAAGCACGCAGATGGGTGCCCCCGCCGAGTTCCGATTCAATCGATAATCCGCCGCCAAGACCCTCTATCCGCTCGCACATCGTGACTAGACCGAGGTGACCGGCGCGTAGGAGTGCCATCGACGACGCAGCGCGGGTGAAGCCGCGACCGTTGTCGCGTACGCTCAACGCGACAGAGCCGTGCGTCAATGCTAGATCGATGTCCACTGAGGAGGCGTGCGCGTGGCGGCTAACATTGTCCAGCGCCTGGCGTGCGACCCGATAGAGAGCCTCCTCGATCTTCGGCGACAGTCGGTAGTCGTCTGGGAACGTCCGGTGTACAAACGTAACCTCAAAGGTTTCGTTTCGGTTAATCTCATCGGTGGCTGTACTAAGCGCGGCCACCAGGCCGTAGTATGTGAGTTCAGTCGGATAGAGGTCCGCAGCGGTCTCTCGCAATCGGTGTGCGGCATAGTCGCCCAGCTCCATCGCGCGGCGTACATGTGTTGCCGCGACGCTTCCCTCCGGAACGGCATGTGCCGCGCTCTCCATCGAGTTCAGCATGTGAAGAAAAACGCCAAGGATGTCGTCGTGGATGCTCTGGGCTAAGGTCTTGCGCTCCTCCTCCTGGACGTGGAGAAGGCGATCGCGGAGCAACTCCATCTCCGCCACCTTTTCGCGCAGCCGATCCAGCAGGACAGCGTTAGCGACCGCGATCGCGGCCTGGCTGGCGAGCGTTTCGACGAGGGCCACGTCATCAGTGTCAGGTCAGCGGGCACACACTTCGGCCCGATATAGAGTATTCCGCACATCTCCTCGTGCGCGGTGAGCGGAATCCGGCGCTCGGTCGCCCGGCTCGGCGCCAGCCCCGCCGCTTTCTCAACCACTAACCGGGCTTTAACAGGATCACGGCAATCGCCACTTGCGCCCCGCACCATGAATCCACCATCGCTTTGGCGCAGCAGGATGGCTGCCCCGCTGAGGTTCATGGCGCTACGAAGATCGTCGGCGATGGACGAAAGAATCTCATCGAGGGGCTGAATCGAGGCAAGCTGGGCACCGAGTTCGTGGAGGGTTCGCGCGTAGTCGTATCGGTCGCGATAGATCAGCCGGTCGATAAGTTCTGTGACCCGCTGGCGAAGTGGGACGAACGTTGCGGCGATGGCGGCGAATATGACCAGCGGGGCGAGCGTGTTATTTGCGGTTTGTGTGCTTGCGAATCCCACACGTGTCAATGCGAAGAGCAAGAGGATATAGCAGCAGGCCAGTAACACCGTCATCATGGTGTACACCCGCGCCCGACGGGTAACCAAATTGGCAAGCAAAAACGTATGTCCGAGGGCGGCACAGACGGCGACAAGCAGAGCCGAGAGGAGCGCTGGACCCATGGCGACTATGCCTACCTCTCCGGCCGTCCGGGCGGGATGCGAGCTCCTCGCAGTGCTTCTCCGGTTAATCCCTCCATCAATGGAAAGTGCCTCGTTTCCTCAATTGGCGTCTGCCGGTTACCCGGAGCTAGGCTGCCATTGTCCCCTAGAGTACTCGGCTTGCCGGGCGATGTACCCTATCGTTTCCAATAGTTTTTTCGCATCACTACCGACCGAACGCAAACGGAACAATCCAGGAAGCTGTCTGATCTTGAGCGAAGAGGATATAGCAGCCGGCCGAGGGGAAATATTCTTCGGAGGGGAATCCTCCCCAACCATCCATACCCGTGCCGCCGTATCGCGGATCCAGCGTGCCGGTTTTCTTAATCTCCAATGGCGTGTAGTCATCCGCGACACCCTTGAAGTTGAAGAGAACTCTCTGTCCTGTCGCCAGATTCCATCCATGTAGTGTGACTTTGTGGGTTGTGCTCGGCGGGATGGCCCAGAGGATTTTCTGTGGCCAGCCGTAGCCAGTGTGCCGCAGGCCGGCCGCGCTATGCGACTCGGAAGGAATAACTGCCGCTCCCCCACCAATAATGGCCCATGCAAAAGGACCGCCAACACCGGGGCCGAACGTATGAGGATCGAAGTGCTGGGGCGCCGGTGCCGTGGGACAGTTTGAGGGCGCCTGGCCGAGAATCGGACCCTGGGGCGAGTTGCGTGCCTGTGCGGGTAGGGATTGTGCGCTCCAGCAGAGCAGGATCATTAGGCAGAGGACGAGGCTCAATGGTGCACGAACGGGAAACGGCATCACACTCCCCTGACTGAACGGAGTTGACCATAGGTGTTCTCATTCATTACAACGCGACAGCGACATGCGTGTAAAGGGCAGCGTGGGTCACCGGACATCATTCGCTGAGAGGGACGGGTTCATGGGCCAGCCACGTGGACGCGGCGGTCCACGCTACATCAACGGGATTGGGCGTACCGGAATAGCCTCAGCGCATCAGGGCTTGGGTGTGCGCCAGGGTTCCTTGCCGCTCCAGGTCCTCCCACAGCTGCCGAGGATCAAAGTCGATGCCTATTTCCTCGGCCATGCGCGCACAGTAGGCGTTGATCCGCGCCTCCAACCACTCGGCGGTAATTTCTTCGCCGGCGGCGGCGCGGAGGGGTACCTCGAAGCGCGGGTTGGGATTCGCTTGCTCGCGGAAGGAGCGCACCAGGTCCACCGCATCCTGCCAGGTGTATCCCTGATACTTCATCAGATACCAGACTACCGCCGTCACCGAGCGGGAAATGCCGGCGGTGCAATGTACCAACACGGTCTTGTCGCTGGAGAGCCAGTCGTCGATCTGGGCGGCGGCCTCATCAAAGCGGCGCACAATTTCGTCGTGCGTCTCCCAGGAGTAGCCGTCGATGATGGAGAACCAGCGGTACTCCATGTCCTCGGCCAGGGCCAGGGAGCGCAGCGTAGCCGGCGCATGTGTCTCCGTGGACACAACCACAGAAAAAGGAAATTCATTGTGTTGCGGGTAAAAAAAGGCGCCCACCGCCGGGTGTTCGGCGATCCAGTGGTAATCGGTGTAGGACATATGAATCAGTATAAGGGAGAGTCGCCTACACCGGGAGCACGTGAACCGTGCCTTCTCCACGAGCCACCACCGGGAAGTGCCTGCGATCCATGGTCAAAATGCGTCCACCGTTCCGCTCCGCGCAAGCAATCACTGCTGCGTCAGAGAGACCGAGAGAAAGATCGCCATACCGCGTCACGAGTGCGTCAATGCGGTCAAGATCACCGGAGTCCCAATCCAGGGTATAAGCGTTTTGGCGTATGTCTTGGAGGAAGAGCCGCTCGATGGAGGCTGGGAGTCGCGTCTCGAGGAGCCACGCAATCTCGCTCAAAATCGCCGTCGAGATAAGGTATGGTCCACCATCTCGATCGAAGACATCGCGGCACATCTCATGGTTCGGGTCCTTCCGATCAAGGAGAGCAAAGATTCCAGACGTGTCCAGAGTTATCACTCTGGTTTCCAGTGCTCCTTCATGTACGCCTCAAGGTCGTGGCTCGGAAGTGAGCCATCGGCTACGATGCCGATAGTCTTTGGGTATGGCCGTGTGTGATCACCAGAATGGTGCGGCTGCTGGATTGCACGGATAGATGTGCTGTCGGTCGTGCATTCCGCCAACCAGCGCACGTCATCCCGACGCATGAGCTTCGCCCGATGGTCAAGCGGGTTGGAGATGGCCACTAATCGTCCCTGCTGAATGAGGCGCCAGATTGTGCGGCGATTCACCCCGAGGACATGGGCTGCCTCGGCTACACTGACATACTCGCTCACGCCTGGCTCCTGTTCCAATACAACCGGATAGTACAACATTATACTAGTTAGTACAGCGGAGGAGGCTTGATTCATGACCGACTTAAAGACAAGTATCGGTATCTGGGCATTCGGGACGCTGGGCACGCGATTTCTCCTGGCGGGGTATCGACCGGAAGTAGCCGGCGAAGACCCGGTCGCGCGGGCACAGCGGGTGGCTGCCGGGCTACACGATCTCTACGATGGCCTGGAGTTCCACTACCCCGGTGAGATTGACGAGCAGACTGCCGGTGCTATAGTCAAGGCTATCGCCCCGATGGACGTGTACACCATCTGCTCGGGGGCACATACCTTCCCCCAGCACGGGCGTGGCGCGCTGACCAACCCGGACGAAGGAATCCGCCAGGAAGCTCGGGCCGCCAACCGGCGGGCCATCGATCTCTGCGCGCGTTTGGGCGCGCATATGGTGATCTGGCCGGGGATCGAGGGCTACAACTATCCGTTCCAAGCGGATTACACTCAGCAGTGGAGCTGGTTTTTGGAGGGGCTGGCCGACGCCGTGGAGCACGCCAACCAGAAGCGCATCACCGTCTTCCTGGAGCACAAGAACAGCGAACCGCAGATGAAGATCTACCTGCGCGACATGGGCATGAGCATCTTTGTGATCCGCAAGCTGGCCCAGATGGGCGTGGACACGTCGCGTACCCAGATCAATATGGACTGGCAGCATCTGATCATGAACGGGGAGAACCTGGCGGAGTACGTTGAGCTGCTGGCCATGGAAGGTCTCCTCGGTCACCAGCACGCCAACTCCGGTTGGGGTATGTTCGACGATGACAACATCGTGGGCGCCACCCGCTTTATGGAGACGCTGGAGATCGCACGGGCACTGCGCAAGGTAGGCTATGGCTCGCGGGGCGAACGCCTGGGCATGGATCTGTATCCCTATACCGAGGACCCGATCCAGGCCGCGCGTCAGAGCCTGGTGCAGTGGCGCTTTATCAATGAGGTTGCCGGCCGGCTGGATGAGGACGCGCTGCGCGTCGCGCAGGCCCAGAAGGATGCGCTGAGCGCCTATCGGGTTGTCTTTCGCGCCCTCGGCATGAGCGAGGAGCTGGTCGGCCTGGCTGCTGGTCCCAACTCGAAAACGTAGGATGAGGCGCCGGCAGGCGGCACGTCTGCGCTAAAGGAGGTTGGGATGCGGCTGTTGCGCTATCGCGATGGAGGGGGAGAACATCTGGGTGTGCT
>JBPCKK010000107.1:0-7349 GCA_051004335.1 Chloroflexota bacterium | reverse complement strand
TCGCCCAGGTGACCAACTGCCCGGAGACCAGGACCAACAGATTCGAGACGATACGCTGCTTACTCATAGGGCGCATGGGGGCCGGGTAGACGACTGCGTGGCGCCTAACCACTCGTACTCCTCTGGGCGCCCCCAAAGCATCTGGTCGCGCATCACCGAGGGCGCAAAGCCGGCGATGATGCCGCGCAAATACATGGCAACCCACGCCAGGCCCGTAGGACCGCCGCGTCGCACCAGCCGGCTCCAATGGATCTTCCTCAGATATCCGCCCAGACGACATGCCATGAGTACGGGAGCCACTACATCCCCGCAGCGGAGGTACTTGACGTCGAGAGCAGCCAGTGAGTAGGGGGATAGCCGAACCAACCGAGTTACCGCGCCGCCGCGATACTCGCGCACGCCGTAATGCCGTACCGTAATCTCGGGTGTTTCAGCGACTGAGAAACCGGCCGCGAGCGCTCGGTAGGCATAATCACGTTCTTCCGAGGATTGGAAGCGAGCGCCTGTTCCGGCGTAGAGGTCCATCGGCCCAACAGCGCGACCGAGCGATAAACGGAGGTACATTGCCGCGCCAATGCCGCGGAGACCGAGGGACGACATGCGACCGTTGAAGACGCGCTCCTCAGGCAACGTACAGGTAGGGACGAAGTGGATAGCCGGGTCATGTTCGGTCGCCGTCACCGCCCCAAAGATGAGGGCGGCCTCTGGGAACCGGTCAAAGGCAGCGCGCACGCACTGCAGCCAGTTCGGCTCGGCGGTGCAATCATCATCGAGAAAGGCAAGTATTTCGGCATTGCTCATCCGCATTGCCACGTTTCGGGCACGTGATAACCCTCTTCCGTTGATGTGGTGATACTTGAGTGGGGGCAGCCGATTCAAAAAGTGCTCAGCGAGCGCCTCCGTCTCCGAGCCTTGACTCTCGTCAACCAGGATAATGCTCCAGTCAGGGTAGACGACCTTGGTTAAGCTGTTCAGACAGCGCTCGACGTCGTCTGGTCGATCGCATGTTGGAATAACTACCGAGATTGATGGCGCCGCCATTCTGTTCTGAGGTCTCCTATCGCGACTAACCGGTGTTCACCGGGATATCTGGAACGCGCCGATCTCTCCCCGCGGCTCATGGAGGAGCACAAGGCAGCCGTACGATGCGTATCCGACGAGCGCATTGTCATGCAGACATCTGGAAATAGCAAGAGCTATACTACCCCAAAAAGAACCACCTCGAACAACATGGGAAGATGATAGGTCTACAATGTGCGACATGCGCTCGGGGCGATCCAGTCAAAAATCGGTATGTGTGGCACGGGTGTGGCGTCAACGGGGAACGGAGAGAGAACGATGCGAGTCCTCCTGATCATCAATGCAACGCTGGACGATGGAGTCGAACAAGCCATAGCCGCCGGACGGCTGCCGCGCAAGGATTATCTGGAGTTGCGGAAAGCCTTGTCTGCTGATCTTATTGAAATGAGGACACTCGAGAAACGAACATCGACGCGAATCGCACGGCGACTTTTCGGCGGACTTGTTGCTCAGGCCCTGCTGGCCCGGATAGTGTCCTCGCGCTACGACGTCATTTTCTCCGACAACGAAACGACTGGTCTAGTTCTGGCTGCTCTGCTGCGGCTGGGCAGGCGACGACCGCGTCACGTGATGATTGGCCACGTACTGTCCCGTCCGATGAAGCAGTTTCTCTTCCGTCTGCTGCACCTGCCGGCCACCATCGATCGCGTCATCGTTCACTCTTCGCGTCAGGAGCAAGCAGTACGGGAACGTCTGGGCTTTCGTGCCGAGCAAACCGCCATGGTGCCATTTCAAAGCGACGCCGATTTCTGGCGCCCACGGGATGCTAGTGTCAAGCGTCAAATCTGTAGCGCGGGCCGGGAATACCGGGATTACGACACGCTCCTGGCGGCCGTCGAGGGACTTGACGTGGACGTTGCCATCGCCGATGGCAGCCCGTGGTCCACGCATCGTCACCATATCAAACCGTCTCCGCGCGTGCACATCGGCTCGTACGACTACGCGGAGTTGCGTACGCTCTACGCCGAGTCACTCTTCGTGGTAGTTCCCCTGGTGGACGCCGAAAACCAAGCCGGCATCACCTCGATTCTCGAAGCCATGGCGATGGGCAAAGCGGTCGTGGTTTCGCACACACGGGGTCAGAGTGACGTGGTGCGGGATCGCCGGAGCCGCGATCGATCCGATCTCACCCGTTGCACTCAACCCGAGTGGGCCCGTGATCTGGGAGCCGGCGGAATGGTTTCGGCGAGCCACACCGGTATGTACGTTCGGCCCGGTGATGTTGCTGAATTGCGACGCGCCATCATCTACCTCTTGGAGCATCCTGAGCGAGCGGCGGAGATGGGGATGAACGGCCGGCAGCTGGTTGAGACGGTGATGGACGTGCATCATTTCACTGAGCGAGTGGCGGCGATCATCCTGGGTTCCGACGGCGTGGTTGAAAGCGACCCTGCCGCGCGCCAACTCGATACCTCCCAGGTGTAGCCCGTGCTCCTGAAAGCAGTACTCATCCTGCTCCAGGTTCCACTTGCCCTCATGACGGCGTATCTGGACCTCCTTGCCGTGGCTGCCGCCTTTCGGCGTCGAGAACCGAAGCCTGGCCCGCCTCGGTATCATTTTGCCGTTCTCGTGCCCGCCCATAACGAGGAAGCACTCTTGCCTCGCCGACTTCGCAGCCGCGCTGCTCTCGACTATCCTCGTGCGCTCTACGAGGTGTACATCGTGGCCGACAACTGCACTGATCGCACCGCTCCTCTGGCCCGAACCGGGGGCGTGAATGTGCGGGAGCGCCACGACAGCGAACTCGTCGGCAAGGGATATGCTCTGCGCTGGCTGCTCGGTCAGATCAAGCAGTCCGCGAGGACATACGACGCCTACGTGATATTCGACGCGGATTCGGTTGTCTCGCCAAACTTTCTAGCTGTCATGAATGCAAATTTGGTGCGGGGAGACAAGGTAATTCAGGGCTACTACGGAGTGCTGAATGCGGACGCGTCGTGGTCCTCCGGGCTACGTTACGTTGCCCTCGTGCTCTACAACCAACTACGGCCCCGTGGCAGAGCGGTGCTCAACCTGTCGGCCGGGTTGCGCGGTAACGGGATGTGCTTTGCGGCGACCGTACTCGATCGGTTTGGCTGGGAGGCCTTTACCCTGGCCGAGGATGCCGAGTTCCATCTTCAATTGGTTGAAGCGGGCATCCGCGTGTCGTATGCCGATGGGGCCCGAGTAATGGCCGACATGCCGGTTACGTTGCGGCAGGCGCGCTCTCAGAATGTGCGTTGGGAACGAGGACGCCTGCAGATGCTGCGTGCTTTTGGTCCTCGGCTGCTCAAGGAGGGAGTACGATTGCGCGATCCTGTCCGCCTCGACGCCGTAGCCGAGCAGCTCGTACCGCCGCTATCTGCTCTGGTGGGCGCCTCACTCGTTCTCTTCTCTGTGGTGTCGATCGTGGCGCGAGGTGTTCCGCGCCTTCTAGCTTCATGTATCCTTGCCGGTCAAGTCGTGTACGTGGCCACAGGTCTCCTACTGGTACGCGCAGGCCCGAGGACCTACCTCGCTCTCCTCGCCGCCCCCGCGCTTATGACATGGAAGGTCTATATCTACGCTGTGGCTGCGACCCGCCTCCGCGACGGTCGATGGGTGCGTACCTCGCGGCTCCCCGGGGACTCTTAAACAGACGGCACTGAGGCATCTGCATCTATCCCGTGGGCTATAGTCGCGGCCAATATGGCACAGGGACAGGCTTTGGTTAACTGCGGGAGGCAGTGGACGTTAGTCGTTGGCGCGTTGGTTTTGTCGGGGCTAGCTCTGAGGGGACATGCTAGCGCACTGAGGCGGTGGTAATCGGGGATCTAGCCCACAGCAAAGAGGCGGAGGAATTTGAATGGCGCGTATTACTATTGTCGGCACGGGATACGTAGGTCTCACTACCGGCACATGTCTAGCGGAGATGGGACACGACGTGTGCTGTCTCGATATTGACGACGTGCGGATTGCTCAGTTGCAAGCGGGAGAGATTCCGATTTATGAGCCCGGTCTGAAGGAGTTGGTGCTCAGCAATAGTGCCGCGGGCAGGCTCTGCTTTAGCGGTGCATATGCCGAGGCGCTGACCGGAGCGGAATTTGTCTTTATCGCCGTGGGAACGCCGCCGTTGGCGGATGGTGGTGGCGCGGACATGCAGTACGTACTCGCCGCCGCCGCCAGTATCGCGAGATCGTTGTCCTCGCCGGCGATTATTGTGAACAAAAGCACCAGTCCTATCGGCACTGGTGACAGCATTACCTGGATTCTTCAGTCCGTCCGCCCGGAGTTCGGACCATGGACGGTCGTCTCCAATCCAGAGTTTTTGCGTGAGGGCTGTGCCGTGGTTGACTGTCTTCAGCCTGCCCGAGTTGTCTTGGGGGCGAGTGATTCGGCTGCCGCACAAGCAGTGGCGGTGCTTTACGACAGCTTGGACTGCCCCATTATCATGACTGATCTAGCTACGGCCGAGATGATCAAATACGCCTCTAATGCGTTTTTGGCAATGCGAATCTCGTTTGTGAACGAGGTAGCGCGCATTTGTGATGTGTTCAGTGCCGACGTGTGCACGGTAGCCGATGGTATGGGACTCGATCCCCGCATCGGCTCTTCATTCCTCCAAGCTGGTCTGGGCTATGGCGGCTCCTGTTTCCCTAAGGATGTGGCCGCCCTCGTCCAAATGGCCGCGAGTCAGGACCTCCACCCGCAACTCCTACGAGCGGTCATGGATATCAACGATGACCAGCGACGCTGGGCGGTGGACCAGCTTGAGGCGGGACTTGGCAGCTTGAAGGGAAGAACTATTGCCGTCTGGGGTTTGAGCTTCAAGCCGAATACGGATGACATGCGGGAGGCCCCGGCGCTGGACATTATTCGTGCCTTGGTCAGTCGCGGAGCATCGGTACGCGCCTACGATCCGGTGGCCGGGGAAGACGCGCGAAAGCTCGGTCTGGCCGCGGCGATCTGCTCGAATGCGACGGAGGCGGTGAAAGACGCGGATGCCCTTCTCCTTGCTACGGATTGGGAAGAGTTCACCAGCGTCAACTGGCCGCACATCGCCAATCTCATGCGCGGCTCACTTGTTTTTGACGGCCGCAACTGCCTGGCTCCCGATGCCGTGATCACGGCCGGCCTGCGCTATGTTGGTGTCGGTCGCAAGCAAGTGGCACGGTACGCCGCACTGCAGGGTGAAACCACACTGGCAACCACCACGGTTGCCGGCTAGTCCACCCAGCTCCTCCGCTCACTCGTGACCTTCGTTGGGCGCCCAGTTCGGTGAATCGCTCTAGTGGAACGCGTCCGCCATGGCGGGAGTGCTGGCAACTGACGGTGTGCGCGCTATGCCGAGAACATCCTCAATTGTCGCCAGGAGGGATAGGTGTGAGTAGTTATCGATGCCTCCCCAGGCGCCGAGCTTAACACCAGATTTTGTCGTCCCGTCATTGGCGTGAAGAATTGCGGCGACCTGGCAGGATTTATCCGTGGTAGCGAGACAATTCTCACCGGCGCTGCCGCCGGTTCCCTCGTCCCACACGACGATAAACAAAACATGGCTGCCGTTTGTCCAGGTTTTTGATGCTACAAGGGGCGTGTAAACGTTGCTCTGCAGCCAGGAATCGGCCACGCTTACCGTGTTCGTCGATGTACATTTGTCGTGCATGTCATGACAGGTATTAGGGACGACCACTACGAGCGAGGACAGGTGAGACGCAGTCAGGTCGCTGCTAAACGCCGTGAACGGTAAATCGTCGGTGGGACATTGGTCGCTGGTTACCGTGCCCGGTGCATAGTAGGTGAATGGGTTATGCCTCACTGCATAGGGGGCGCTGCCCGTTTTCGTACAGTTGGCGGGCATGGATTCGCCGTAGTAGCGCCAGGGCTTTCCGGCAGTGGTCAATGTATCGGCAATGGTGGGCCCGGTTGCTTGACAGGATGCGGCCGGTGAACAGTCGTTCGTGATGTTGTGCGACGTGCGGTAATTGCGGCCGTCAATCAAGCCGAGGTAGTTGGGCAGGGACGAATGCGTGATGGCGTGGTAGTTCCCCGCCGTGGCACTGATCGGAATGAGCGTCTTATTGATAAATGGCGCTGCACTGGATCCGACGATCTGCGCATAGGAGTGGTTTTCCTCGATGACAAGGACGACATGGTCGTACCGGGGCAACGCCGTGGCATGGGCCCGCTGCGGGACCATAACCAGCAAAATAGAGACGAGGAGGGGGAAGATGCGAGAGAACATGGCAGCTCCGAACGAGAGATGTGAAGGAGACGGCGGAAGTCAGGACGGTCTCAGATTTATGGCAGTATACACCCTGACCGAGGCGCGGCTGTGGGCACAACACCCGGCCGCGGAGTAGGCTCGACATAAGGCTTATAAAGCCGCTAACTGCGCTTCCAGCTGGTTAGGGTCGATTTTGAAATTCGCCCGGCGATCGCCACTCGTCGCGTCACTTCCCACAAGGTACCGATACGTATGGTCAAACGCGTGGGCTAGAACATAAAAGTCGAGAGGAGCATCATGCGGAGGGAACAACTCGAGTAAGGTGAGAGGTGCATCCCGTCGAAACAACATGTTTGTCAGACCTGCTCCATGAATGCCTAGCAGCACAGACGTCTCGCTAAATACTTGTATTTGTTGATCCAGTGTCAAAGAACCAGCATCTACCATCTGGAAGCCATAATGTTGCAAAATGGGTGCTAGGTCCACAGTGTTAGATAGGGATCGACCGTGAATTGGGTCCCGTGTAAGAAAGGTCCGATTTCTGCTCTCGCGATTCGGGGTCGGGGCGGCTATCATGTCTAATGCAAGTTCCATGGCATGGCGATTTCCGAGAGCCGCCCTTCCGAATATCACCTCATCGCACACGATATATTCAGATTCCTGTACCAGCCAGGTGCGATGCGCCAATCTCCCGCGGCCCATTAAGGCACGAAAAAAGGCTTGCTCGGCTAGGGCAGGCGATATGACTACTGGAATCGTACTGTCGACTCCTGCCTCTTCCATCATGGCCAGCGTAGGCAACAGCTCGGTTAAAACATGGTAATAGTTATAGTCAAACGGATGACGAAGTGCGATAATGCATGGCTCGTAGCGGACTGATGTTTTTCGCGCCCGTGCGAGGGAGTATTGTGTTATCGACGGTAATCCTGAAAAGTACATCATGGTTTTTGGACTGCGCACTAAAGATGACCCTGGAAGGCTGTTGTCGAAGAGCACGCATGGATGCCCGATGGAATAGCCAAAATCAGGCTCCATCCAAATCTTGCCTTTGTACCGGCAAATATACTCGCTTCTAGTTTTGGTGCCG
>JBPCKK010000106.1:0-7270 GCA_051004335.1 Chloroflexota bacterium | reverse complement strand
TCTCCCGCCTGCTTGAGGGAAATTACCCCAACTTCCGCCAGATTATTCCCACCAAGTTCGGCACAAAAGTGGTAGTTGGCACCGGAGAATTGCTGAAAGCCACCAAGATCGCTAGCTTCTTCTCTCGAGATAATTCGAACGCAATCACCATGGAAATTCAGCCGGGAGGCGAGGCCGGGGTGGGGAACGTGGTAGTCACCGGCGGCGCCGCCGAACTGGGTGATGACCGTGGAGAGATCGATGCGGTCGTGAATGGCAGTGGCGCAACTGTCCAGTTCAATGCCCGATACGTGTCCGATGTTCTGGCCGTGCTGCCGTCACAGCAGGTGGGGTTGGAGATTAGCGGCCCGAATTCGGCTGCCATCTTTCGCCCGATCGACTCGGTGGACTATACCCATGTGGTCATGCCAATGCACACAATGGGTACTCGTTGATCGTTACTGTGGAGTAACTGCTCCTACGTCATCGGCGAGCGAATGCTCTCGATTCACCCGAACTGTGCGTAGCTCATAGGGCTTGCCAGTCTGCCGGTGGGGCACAGTGTGGGTCGAGGGGATGAGAATCTGCTCGTCCATGGCGTCCCGCACCAGAGAGCGAAGCTGGCCCTGCGAAAGTGAGGGTAAAACACTTGCCCGGACCAGATGCGAGACTATGTACGGCGGAATCAGGTACTCCGACTTGTCTTCCAACTGGATGAGGTAGCGCAGCAAGTTATGCTGATCATCCACGTCGAGGGCGGCAACCGCCACATTGCCGCGTAAGTCGTCCCCATTGGTCTCCTCGTCTTCGGCCTCCTGAACCTCAGCCTCGGTTTCCGTCATTTGCTCGTACTGCTCCGGCAGGTATGCCCAATCCTGCAGCCCGCGAGTGAGGATGCGGATGTACCCGCGTCGTTCCGCTTCCTGCATGAAGTCCTTGAAGCGCTCGAAACCGAGCGTACGGAAATCAGCGCCACGCCGGCCGAGTTGAATGCCGATCCAGGAGAACAGCGAGCCCACCCGGTTGCTGCGATGTCTGAGAAGGTCCGAGAGAGTCTCGAACGCCTCGGTCAATTGCTGGTTATCCGGCGCCGGTTTCGGCTTACGATCGCTGGCCAGGGTGTCCGGTTGACGAACAGGTTCGATGTCGACATCGTAGACCAGCAACTCGTCCAGATTCTCCGCCAGTACCTGAGAGAGGGTGTGCGAAACGGCAATTACGACCACGCGTTTTCCTCGTGCCCGCAGAAAGTTGACCAGGTGGAGCAAATCGGAGTCGCCGGACACCAGGAAGAATGTCTTCAGGTGCGGAGCCGTGTTCAGGAAGTCGATGCAGTCAACCGCCAGCTTGACGTCGGCGCTGTTCTTAACCACCTTGCCGCCCATCATGCGCACCGGGACATACACCGGTTCAATCCCAGCGGCGTACAGATTGGGTGGATCAAACGCATTAACCCGCTGTTGCCAGTCGGCATAGGCTCGGGCGATGACAACCCGTCCGCGTTGCCCTACGGCGTCGAGTAGCGACGAAACATTGGGCTGTTTGCCAAGATTCTTGAGGCCTGCTTTAAGGTTGTCCCAGTCAATAAAAAGTGCCGCATCCGGGTGTTCATCCCGACTGCTGTCAGGTACAGAACGCATAAAAACCTACCAATTGCAGGCAAGCATACCTGCTTGGTCAATAGTACGCCGGTCACCGACCGGCCTGTGGCTATAAAAACGAAGGCGGGCCCTGATCGGGGCCCGCCGCCGACAAAGTGCACGGGTACGATTAGGCAGCGGAAGTATCCGCCGTCACTCGCTTGCCCGCCATGATATCGGAGAACAACACGCCTCCGGCCTCTTCCAACGGAACATTACGGCCCAGCGGCTCGATGTCGTCAAGGAAAAGCTGACCGGCGCACCGGCCACAACGCAATTCTCCATCCAGATTGTGGGGCATAAAGCTTGTGTCCAACGGTACGAAGCGCGAATCTCCGAGGCTTCGGTCGGCGTACCCGACAAGTTCGCCGGCTACCCGGCTGCACTGCCGGCAGCGTAGTGCGGCACTCACTAAGCGATGGCCCATCCGTCGCGCGTTAGTCCAGGAAAGCATAACTACGATCTCCTCTCCGTTATTCCGTTACACAGAACGTCAAGACACACTGATAAGTCACGGCGCAGGGAAACGGCATCGCTAATCATAACCTGCGCGACAATACTGATAATGACTGAACTAATCCGATTTGCCACACTCTCGAGAGGCAAGTCACTCCGTACCGTACCCTCTTCACGCGCCTGTGTCAAGATAGCGCTGATCAAAGCCGAAAGCGGCACGCGTTCCGCTGCCCAACTGGCGCGCTCACCATCCGGATGCAGCAATTCTCGGGCCACCACCGCGGCGCGTTCGCCTTGCTCCAGCGCAATATTCAGAACGCGCTCAGCAGTGCGCTCCAACACATCGAGCGCCGGGGTGCCGGCTTCGAGGAGTGCATAGGCCGCATGAGCCGTGTGCTGAATACTGGTGGATGCCAGTTCCAGCGTGAATGCCTCCTTGTAGGGGAAATGATTAAAGACAGTCTGGCGGGCGACATCAGCCGCCTCCGCGATGTCATCCACCGTCGTGCGGCTTACTCCCTGTTCAGCGAAAAGGCGCGACGCCGTCTCCAGTAAATTTTGATGGACTGCTTGCCGTTTCCGCTCGCGTCTGCCCGGCTCAAGTGCGTAATTCACGCGCCGAGTATAGCACAAAGTGTACTCGGTATAAAAGTAGTCCAAGCCGCGAGAAGTTTCCGTAGGGACGTTGCTCCGATCTGCGTCCGCCCGAGCGTCGAGGACCATAATGCTCCTCCAGGGATCGGGTATCGACTGGCACGCATGCCGGCCAATGAGACATTGATCCGATGTGAATGCCCCAGCAAGGTGACGCCCAGGCGGACGCAGGCCGGACCAACGTCCCTCCATCAACGTGTCAGTGATAGGAGAACGTATTGTATTCGGACGTGTAGGACGATTCGATCACAGCTACCCGATGAGCGACTCGGCCGGCGCCAGGCTGCGGAATGCCTTGATCAACGCGGCGCCGGCGCGGTCGATCTCATCCGACGTGGTCATACGTCCAAGGGACAGCCGGATGGCGCCCGCTGCTTGCTCCCGCGGGATTCCCATGCTTAAAAGGACCGGCGACGGGTCCGAGGAGCCTGAGTGGCAGGCCGATCCAGTGGAGGCGGCTATATCGGGCGCGCTGAGCAGGATCAGTTGTCCGGATGTTCCCGGGAAACTCACGTTGAGCGTGTTGGGTAGGCGATGCTCCCGATGACCGTTGAGCAGTAGGCCTGGTATGGCGGCGCGGAGTCCGGTCTCAAGACGGTCCCGCAATTGCCGCAGCCGAGCGGGCTCGGCGCTGTCTTCCTCGCGTGCAATTGCCGCCGCCGCGCCCAGACCGACCATGCCCGCCACATTTTCCGTGCCGGCGCGTAGGCCACTTTCCTGACTGGAACCGTGAACCAGGGGGTCAAGCACCACGGATTGCCGCCGATACAGGACACCGACGCCTTTCGGACCGTACAGCTTGTGGCCGGCGAGTGTGAGGAGATCGACGTCCATGGAGCCCACGTTGATGGGAATCTTTCCGGTCGACTGCGCGGCATCGACATGGAGCAATACGCCGGCGGCCCGCGTCACCCGCGCGATCTCCTCAATGGGTTGGATCGTGCCTACTTCGTTGTTGGCGTGCATCACGGTGACGAGCACCGTGTCCGGCCGCAGCGCCGCCGCGATGGCATCCGCGCTGACCCGGCCGGTACGGTCCACGGGCACAACTGTGCAGCCGGCGCCAAAGCGAAACTGCAAGTACTTGAGTGTATTCAGTACAGCCGGGTGTTCCGTCTGGGTGGTGACTATATGAGGATTGCGGTCGAGGGCGGCGAAGACCGTCCCTTTGATGGCCAGGTTGTTCGTTTCGCTTCCACCGCCGGTGAAAATGATCTCACTTGGCCGAGCGCCGATGAGGGAGGCGACCTGGCGGCGCGCCTGATCGACTGCTTCCCGCGCAGTGTAGCCGTAGCTATGCGCACTGGAAGCGTTGCCAAAGTGGTCCGTGATAAACGGAATCATAGCCTTGGCAACTCTTGGATCGACCGGGGTCGTGGCGTTGTAATCCAGATAGATCGGCAACTTCATGCTGGTTTTACTGTAGCAAGGCGGCGTGGACTGCCGTGGTAGGATGGCCCGAATCGTCCGCTGAAATGGGTTCACTGTCATGAACGAACGCCTGAACGACGTTGCCTGGTATAGCCGCCTGGCCATCTGGCTGGGGGCCGCTGTGCTCCTCGTGGAGAGCGTCACGGCACGATCTCTCGGCATAGTCACAGTCCTCGCCGTCCTTGCCCTGGCGCTCGGTCTTCTCGGTTTCAGCGGGGGGCTGGCCTTTCATCATCGCGGACTCGGGCGTCTCCTTGACGCACTCGCCGGCGAGCCACTCCCGGCGGTTCAATCATCAGTTCACCAGGATCAAACTGCGCCGATCACCGTCGTCGAGAGGGAAGCCGTGATTGCTGTTGCGACGGAACCCACGCCGGCGGCCTCTGTCGAGCAGATAGTGGAATCCCCAAGCGCGCGTGGCGCCCTGAGTCGGGAGGTACGCGCGGATGATGCGCTGGCGGGGAGCGAGTGCCGCCAGTGCAGTATGCCGCTTGAGCTGGGTGATGTGGCGGCGATCTGCCGGCGGTGTGGGTCGATCCATCATGCCGCCTGTTGGGTGGTCAACCACTTCCACTGCGCCTCCGCCGGCTGCACGGGGCACGGCGGACTGCTCGCGCCTGAAGCAGATCTCGCGGCGGAGTGATTTTCACCTTCGGCGAGCGCATCCCCGTACGGGGTCCAAGCAAGCCGTAAGCCGAGTTCTGTCCCCGGCGAGCCTCGCGACCTACCGGGTGGTGACCATCTATCTACGACCGCGATTACTCGCGGCCTCTAGCGACCTTACCCGAAGAACCGGACGAGCAGCCCGTGAGCACCCCGAAGAGTGCACTGTCTTCCTATACGGTCTTGCTCCAGACGGGGTTTACCGCGGCCAGCCGATCACCCGGCTGCCGGTGAGCTCTTACCCCACCATTTCAACCTTACCGGCAACGCCGGCGGTATGTTTCTGTGGCACTTTCCTTGGGGTCACCCCCACTGGGTGTTACCCAGCGCCCTGCTCTGTGGAGCTCGGACTTTCCTCGTGCGGCCCCGCCGCCCGCGGCCACCTGGCTTGCTTGGACAGGTTAAGTGTACGGAGTGCTGGGCATGAGCCGCAACAAGGTGCGCCACAACCCTCGCCAGTCGGGGTACAATGTTCGATTGGTCCGTGAATCTAAATGGCTGCTACGGCAAGGACTGTATCGATGCCACGAATTGTCGCTTTTCTGATTGTTCTGCTCGTGGGGGCGCTTGCCCCCGAAGTTGCCGGCGCCCAGAGTGCGCCGATGAATGTGACCTATGCGTCTGGCTGGAACATGGCGGGCGGTCCACCTGGAACGAGTTTTGCTGGCGCGTTTGCGTTGGACGCCTATGGTCCGACGGGCTACGTCACCCCGTCCTCGACCACCGCCCAGGTATGCCAGGGCTACTGGGCGTACTTCACGGTTGCTACTGCTATCACACTGCCAGCGGCCATCGGCCCCACCCAAACCTGCGCACTGCAGCAAGGGTGGAATCTCATTGCCAATCCGTTCTCCAGCTCCGCCGCGATCTCCAGCGGAGTCACTGGGTATCACTGGAATCCCGCCGAGGGCACGTACGACACGGTTAGCGCCATCCCGCCGGGCGCTTCGGCATGGATCTACAGCGCCGGGCCGTCCGCAGTGATGCTGCAGTATCAGCGCCCTACCGTCACGCTGGAAATTGACGGCCTGACTTCCTCCGGTCCGTTCACTGTGCATGTGGGCGACTCCATCAAGTTGGTGCTCCCCCTGACTACGCTCTACAAAGTCCAGGTGGATCCTACCTATTTGCATCTCGAGTCCTCTGGTACCAGCGGCGACCTGACCTGCGCCGGGGGGACAGACTGCGCGATTTCCATAGTCAATCAGTTCTGGCTGTACGACGCCGTCACGGCCGGTACCACGGTTATCGCCCTCAATCCCCAATGTCTTACCGCCCATCCCGCGTGCGCTCTGCCGTCGCGCGGGCTGGACGTGGTGATCTTGCCTTGATGGCCATCTAGTCAGTATTGCGTTCGGCTACCACCATAAGGTGGTAGCCCCACCGGCCGGCGGGGAGGTAGTCCTCCGCCAGATATACGCCAAAGTAGAGGTACTGGACGAGCGCGTAGATACGCGGCGCCCGCAGGAGCCAACGCAACAAGAGCAGCAGGAAGAGATTGACCGGTTCCGCGATCCCCAGGCCCGTATAGCAGGCCGCTCTAAGGCAAAATGCGGGACCCAGAAGGTTTTCGATATTCTTATAACTGTAGTGTCGGTGCTGTCTCACCGCGGGCCAGGACGGGTCATCGGTGGGCACTGGCGCGGCTGGCCCAACCAGCAGCCGGTACACATTGAGTGAATCGAGTGCGGCCAGTATCCCTTTGTTCGGCACGCTGAGAATTAATCGACCTCCCGGGCGAAGGACGCGTGCGATCTCGGCGATTACCGCTCCCTCGTCGGGCACATGTTCCAGAACGTCGAGCAGGAGCACACCCTGAAACCAACCGTCGGGGTAAGGCACGTGGTCTGCCGGTCCCTCCGTGAACACGATTCCCGATGACAAGTTTCGAGCGCGGGCGATGGAGGTCGCGTCCAGATCGTGGCCAAAGGCTCCGTAGCGTGGTACCAAATAGCGGGTGCCGAAACCGAAGGCGCAGCCTAGGTCGAGGACCCGCGATCCTACGGGCAAGTTGAGTAGGCGCGCGGCGCGCGGCCAGCGGGCCATCAGTAGCGCCGTCCTTTCCACACGGTGCGGCCGGGCAGAAGCGTGCGACGCAACGAATCCAATGCCAGAATCTGGAAAGCCGACGCGGCCAGCGGATAGGCCAGAGCGTACCGGCGGGGAACACCAAAGCGAGCGTACCAAGGGGCCAAAACGACCGCGGGCGCGAGCACGGTCACTGCTGAGGTCGCCGAGTGTCTTGGCCGCCGGCTGGACAGCGCGCAGCTGGCGATTACCAAACCGCTGAGCGCAGTAATCAGACCGGAGACGGGGCTGAGGCGGACAAAGCGGAACGTGTTCTTGCTGAATCCCCGCCAGAGACTGGGCAGGTCCGCGTACATCCGCACGGAGAGGTACTCCTCGCCGCGGAGCAAGACCACGCGCAGTCCCGCGCGCCCCGTCGC
>JBPCKK010000105.1:0-4378 GCA_051004335.1 Chloroflexota bacterium | reverse complement strand
GTGGATCCTCCAGGGCAGCGAAATGGTCGGTCAGGGATGGGGAGGTGGACATGGGCAGGCTCCAGGGTGGAATTGTCCTATCCTACGTACCCGCCTTTACCCGCTTCATTTAGATGCGTTGCCCCTGTCCTCTGATTGATCGACTGCCTCGTATGCCGGGAAGCGGAATGCCATTTCCTTGCCCAGCATGCCACCGTGGCCGAGGGCGGCAAGGTCCTCGGCGTGAACCGGGCGACCGGACAGAAACCGAGGAAGGAGCAGATCGAGCACAGTTGTACGGGAGAACATGCCGCACAGCGCGAGCCCGAATACCGGAACGTCGCCGATGGAGGCAAGCCAGCAGGTGCTGCCGGGATGCGCCGGCACACCGCGCTTCTCGGCGTGCGCGCCCACCCGCTGCACTGCTTGCACTGTGAGATCGAGCGGATCAGTCGAGTTGACCCCGGCGGCCAATAGAAGGCAGACGCCTTCTCTGAGTAGCTCGTTGATAGCCAGGACAATCGCATCTACGTCATCCGGTACATAGCGGATGCCGGCCAGAGGCGAACTGAACCAGCCGATCTTGCGGTGCAGCGCCTCCTCAAACCGCTGGCGTGGACGGTCCCGCAAGCGGTCGCGGACGACCACTCCGACCGGCTGCTGCAAGAAGGGTCGAACTCGCACCACGGGGAAGCCGGCGGCGGCGGTTCGCTCAGCCTCCGATAGCACGCCTTCCGGCACGGCCAGTGGCGTCACTTTGGCGGCAGCCACCTTCTTGCCCTGCAGCACAGGCTGTCCATCGTAGAGGGTATACACCGACATGTCGGGGAGGAGATTGATCTTCCGCACAACTGCCGCATTGACTTCGAGCAGCCCGCGAAAGGTGGCGCGCAGGTTCGTCTGGCTCTCCACCGGGCCGCTCATCTTCAGGCCGTCGCCGGCGATCGCTCGCGCGAGACGGCCTGATGCCACATCTTCGTGCACGTCGCCGCTGTCCAATTGGAGGAGATGAATCTCAGCGCCGTAGGTACGCAGAATGTCGGCGTCCTGCGCGGCCAGCACGTGCCCCTTGTGCAAGTGCGTCCGCCCGGACGCACCCACGCCGACGATATCGGTGCAGAGGACGTGACCGGCTATCCGTTCCGCCGTAACCTGCTCGGGCTCGAGAGCAATGGCGTTCACCGCGACCCCCGCAGCGACTCTCCGCCAGCGCCATGACGCACGGCTACAATCTCAGCCAAAATTGCCAGCGCGGTTTCCTCGGGACTTCGTCCGCCAAGATTAAGGCCCACCGGACCGTGAAGGCGGGCCAGCTGTTCTTCGCTGTGTCCCTCGGCTCGTAGCCGCGCGATCCGCTCTTGCTGCGTCTTGCGGCTTCCGATCGCGCCAATATAGGAGACCGAGGTCGGCAATACGTGCTCCAGGGTTGGCTTGTCGAACTTGGGATCATGACTCAGGAGGACAACCGCGGTGTTTTGGTCGAAACGGAGGGTAGGTAAGACATCCTGCGGCCATCCCTTGAGCACGGCGTCTGCTTCCGGGAAGCGCTCCGGTCGCGCAAAGGCGGCCCGTGCGTCGGTCACGACCACGTGAAAGCCCAGTACTTTGGCCAGCCGTGAGAGGGCAATGGCGGCATCGGTAGCGCCGACGATGACCAGCCGGCGTGGCGGCGGATACACGTCGATGAAGACCTCATACTCGCCCGACGCGGTGGCATACTGTTTCGTTTCGGAGCGCTCCGTCAACAGTAGGCGTGGTGCGTCAGCCGCTACCTGCGTCGTGAGGTCGTCATCACCCAGGGAGTTTTCCCAGTTGCCGCCCGGAAAGATGAGTATCTTGGCGCCGACGTTCCTTGGTCCGGCGACTATTGTTGCCAACGTAACCGCTGTTTCCTCGGCGACACACTGACGCAGCCGGCTGAATACTGACATACGTGTGTCGGCCTTCTGCTCGCTATGCGCTCGGGCCGCGCAGCGTGGCAAGTACTTCGTTGGCGTGGCCCTCCGGCTTCACCTTTGGCCAGATAGCGGTGAGCGTGCCATTCTCGTCGATGACGAATGTACTACGCTGTACACTCATGTACTTATTGCCATACATACTCTTCTGCTGCCAGACGCCGTACGCGTCGGCGACCTCATGTTCGGTATCGGCTACCAGGGCAAACGGTAAATTGTATTTGGCGGCGAAGCGGTCATGCGACGCCACGCCATCCGGACTGACTCCCACCACAATGGCATTCAGTTCTTCCATGCGCGGCTGCGCATCGCGAAAGCCGCACGCTTCCTTGGTACAGCCTGGTGTGTCGTCTTTCGGATAGAGATACAGCACCACTTTGTGGCCGTGCAACTCTCGAAGGGAGAGATTGCCCCCGCCCGACCGGGGTAAGGTGAAGTCTGGCGCCTTGTCTCCAGTTTTCAGTCCGCTCATTGTGTGTTTCCTATTACCTCTCACTAACTGCCCGCGCGTCGAACCCTATGCTATGCTACGGAATCCATGAGAATTTTCTCCCCTCGCACACGCCGGCTAGCCATTCTCGGCATCTGCACCGCTGTCCTGTGCGGCTTCCCCGGGTCCACGCAAGCGGCTCCGCTGGTAGTCCTCAGCGGCTTCCCCAATTTACGCCAGCAGCACAGTCTCACCTGTGAGTCATCGGCGGTCAGCATGGCCACGCGCGGCCTGCTCACCGAGAGCCAGTTGATGAGGACCTTGCCGCGCAGTCCCAATCCCAATCTGGGCTTTCGTGGGAATCCGGATGGAGAGGAAGTTGGCGCGCTGAATGACTACGGAGTCTATGCAGCGCCGCTCCAACGAGCGCTCCTCCATTTCGGCTATCAGAGTAACGTGATGCTGTATGCCGACGATGCCGCGCTGAAGGCGTCAATCCGCCGGGGTTGGCCCGTGGTTGTCTGGATCTCGTACAACCTCCTGAAGGAAACTCCTCGGCTAGCGGTGGCGAACGGGGTTCAGTTCATTCTGGTGCCACGGGAACACGCTATTCTCGCTCGTGGTTTTGATAACTCCACGATCATTGGTAACGATCCATGGAATGGCCACACCGTGCGCTACTACTGGCGCGATTTCAACCGATCCTGGGGCTATTTCGGCAATATGGGCCTTTCCGTTGAGCCGTGCCTCATGGCTCAGCCAGTTCCTGCTATCCACGTCGCCGCAATGAGCAGCACGTCCATTACCTGGAAGTGGAAAGCAGCGCCGCACGCCGATCACTATGCGGTCACAGTGAAGCGCGTGGGATCGCATCCCGCCGTGGTGCTCCAGGCCACCCAAACCCAGAGTATCCTCACGCTCACCGGGGTGCAGGCTGGTCATAGGTACGAGATCGACGTCCAAGCCGTGGACGCCTGTGGCACATCCACGGCTCCCATTCGGCTGCTAGTCCAACTTCCGAAGTTGTCACCCACGTCCACTCCCACACCGCCGGAAGTCACTGTCTCGCCGGCGCCCACAAGCACACCCACCGCGACTCCGATCATCAGTACCACACCGATTCCGGCCGCTACCCAGAGCGCGACAGCGTCTGCTACTCCCCGGCTGTAGACCGGCCCTCCGCACCGGAAGAGGCCGGAACCCTCTGGTACACTGAGGGGAAGTTTTGGCTGGTGCGCAGGTGGTACAACGGCTTGCGTTGACAGTGGCTTGGTAAGGCGCCTTCGAGGGTGCCCTCTGGCCCGTGGCGTCGTCTATGGCCAAAGGGGAAAGGCGGGTTGTCCCGAGTCGCAACCGTACCGAGCAGGGTCCGCTGTTCCTCAATCGATCGACATAACGCTCCAGAGCAACTGCGCAACGCGGGAAGGCAGCTTGGATAAGAAGACACCGCTCTATGACGAGCACCTCGAGGCCGGCGCGCGATTGGCGCCCTTCGCCGGGTACCTCATGCCCATTCAGTACTCAGGCATTATTGAGGAGCATCGGGCTGTGCGCCAGGGCATGGGCATGTTCGATCTGTCGCACATGGGGGAATTTCTATTCACTGGCGCGGGGGCGGGTGCCGCTATCGACTATCTCGTAACCAACGATATCCGCAGTCTCGAAGTTGGTCAGGTACGGTACACCCCTATGTGCTATCCAGACGGCGGCATCGTGGATGACCTCCTGGTTTACCGCTATTCCGACCATCTGATGTTGGTCGTCAACGCCGCCAATATTGACAAGGATTATGATTGGATTCGCACGCATCTCCCGCGTGATGTGCGGATGGAGAATGTATCCGAGCAGACCGCGTTGATTGCCCTGCAGGGTCCGCGTGCCGAGGCGTTTCTGCAGCGTTTCGTCGCGGTTGATCTGGCCTCGATTGCGTACTATCACTTCATCGAAGCGGAGTGCGCCGGCGCCAAGGCAATCATCTCGCGTACTGGGTACACCGGCGAGGACGGCTTTGAAC
>JBPCKK010000104.1:0-3531 GCA_051004335.1 Chloroflexota bacterium | reverse complement strand
ACGGTAACCCTCATTTGACCGCCGATTATACGGGATGGCCTCCTCTTTATGGCCGTGCCATCGACGGCGCGAGCTAGATCCAGCGGGGGAAATGTTCCAGAGTGTACTGCAGGTCGCGATTGCGATCTCGAATCTTGCGCGCCGGCACCCCGCCAACCAGGGTATATGCGTCGACATCGCGATTCACCAAGGCACAGGCCGCTACGTAGGCGCCCTCGTGAACGGTGACGCCGGGTAGAATCGTTGCGCGCATCGCCACCCAGGAGTAATCTTCGAAGACAAGCTTGCCCACTGGGCCGTAGGCCGTTGGCGAATCCACTTCGTGATGTCCGCCGATGGTGAGTACTTCGCCAGCGATGTTCACGTTGCGGCCGATGGTGAGCCCGCCTCGACCGTCCAGTGTGGCATGGGGCCCAATGATAGATGTGGGCCCAATGGTGATCTGATCGCGCTGCAGCACGGTTACATGCATCATGATGTTCGAGGTCGGATCGACGTTCATGCCCGCCCGGCGGTACAGGTCCATGCGAAGTTCGGGAAAGGGAATCTTGTTGACTACCGTGTTGAGGAGATAGTCGGCCAACAACGGGTCCTCAATATTCGAAAACGGGATGCGGTCGGCCAGAGTCCGCAATGCCGTGGCCACGTCTTTGTTTCCGGTAGTGTGCCGCGCCATATTTGCGGCCACCGCGCCTGCGCTGAGTGCTTCGACAGCGCGGCGCAGCGCGTACGAACGAATGTTCATCCTAATTCCTTCCTCTCCGCGGTACTGACGAGCCGCGACTATGGAAGTCTACCCCGCATACTAATCGCCGGACGTCGAGACATAGAGCGGCATGAAAAGATCATTGCTGATATACTGATATAGCAGAATTGCAGAAACACGGGAGGCGTGCGCAGCGGTGAATGTCACTTTACAGGTGCGGGAGCGTGGTGTGCTTACGCTACCCGCCGAGCTACGCGAGAAGTACGGTATTCAGTCTGGAGATAGCTTTCGCCTGGTGGATCTCGATGGCATCTTCGTGCTCACGCCGATGGTCCCGATGGTGCCGGAACTGGCCCGCGAGATCGAACGACTGCGGATGTCTGCCGGTTTGAGCATGGACGATCTCCTGGAGGGATTGCGCGAGCATTCCCGTACCGATCCGGAGGACGACGGTCACTCAGACTAGGCCGCGAGTCTTTGTAGACGCCGATACGCTCTTCGCCGGTGCTGCCGCACCCATGGAGCACGGAGCAAGCCTGGTTGTGCTGCGGATGGCGGAGATAACGCTGATCGATGCGGTTACGTCGCAACAGGTGATCGGTGAGGTCGAGCGCAACCTCAGTACAAAGCTGCCCGCTGCTCTTCCGCTATTCCAGGTACTTGTTGGTCGCTGTCTCCGAGTCGTGCCGACCTCACAGGCTGTCGATCTCACTCCCCACACCGGACGAGCCGACCCAGCAGATTTGCCGATCCTGGTCGCGGCGCTACGCGAGGACTGTCCCTGGCTGGTGACCTTTAATGTACGTCACTTTCAACCTGGGCACTCGTCGGTTGCCGTCATGCGCCCGAGTGAGTTTGTTCAGCGGATACGCCACTTACTCGCCTATTTAAACGAGTAGGACATCTTTCGCATCGAATGGTTACGGTAAGTGACTTCTTCGATTGTCAAGCGTCCCGCTGACTGACCGTACCCGCTCTGGGACAGCCTCCTGACCGCGCTGCTACAATGCGTGGCTCGAACCATGTCCACCTTACCCGCTGCCGACGTGCAATCGCCTCCTCGCGCCGGCCGACTCGCCAGTGCGGCTCTCCTGCTGAGCGCGACCTTCGTTCTCAGCCGCCTCCTAGGCCTGATACGCACGGTGGTCATGGGCGCCGTCTTCGGCATCCACGGACCCATCGAGGCGTATTTCACCGCATTTCGGATTCCCGACACCGTCTTCATTCTGGTTTCGGGCGGCGCTCTGTCATCGGCGTTCATTCCCGTATTTTCCGGACTGATCGACCACGATGAAGATGAGGCGTGGCGGGTAGCCAGCACCGTTTTCAATGCCATGTGTGTGGCCCTCGCCGGCCTAGCGCTGCTCGCCTTTCTGTTTGCCGCGCCCATCATGGACGTTATTGCCGGCGGTTTCAGGCCAGGCCAACTCGATCTGACTGTCCATCTCACCCGAATCATGCTGCTCCAGCCCATCTTTCTGGGCGCCTCCGCCGTCGTTGCCGCCATGCTGCAGAGCTACCATCGCTTTCTCCTCACGGCTCTGGCTCCCCTGATCTATAACGTCGCCATCATCATTGGCGCGCTTCTGGGCCATATCTATGGCGTGCAGGGGCTTGCCTGGGCAGTGGTTATCGGCGCCATCGGACAGTTCGCCGTTCAGTTGCCCGGGATCTGGTCGGATCTGCGCCGTCGCTACCGAGGTGTGATTGAGCGCGATTTGCCGGCTGTTCGTCAAATCCTACGGCTGTTTGGCCCGCGCGTTGTCGGGCTTGCCGCCTTTCAGGCGATGCTGTTGATCACCTACTACCTGGCCACGCGTCTGCCCAAGGGTAGCCTGGGAGCAATTAACTATTCCTGGGTACTTGTCCTCTTCCCTGTGGGAGCGCTGGGCACGGCGGCCGGCACCGCGATCTTCCCCAGTCTCTCTCGCCTCAGTGCATCAGAGGATATCGCGGGTATCCGGAGCACGGTGAACCGCAGTCTGCGACTCGTGCTCTTCCTGGCGCTCCCGGCGGCGATCGGATTATTGGTTCTGCGGCGGCCGGTGATCAATCTCCTTCTGTTTCATGGAGTTTGGACGGCCCACGCTACCGAGCAGACCGCTTTCGCTCTGCTCTTTTACTCGCTAGCGCTGGCGCCCTTAGCCGCCATTGAGGTGCTGCCTCGCGTCTTTTACGCGGTCCAGGACACACGTACCCCCGTACGCATTGCCGTAGTCGCCGTCGCCCTTGATGCCGTTCTCAGCGTGCTATTCGTCCATCTGTTTCCCCGCGCCTCGGGGCAGGGAGGACTTGCCCTGGCCACGGCGATCGCCACCACGGTGCAGGCGGTCTGGCTTGCCGGCTCCCTCGAACATCGGTTGGAGGGGATCGGCCGGCGCAGCCTGCTCGGGGCGCTTCGCGACGCTGCCCTGGCTGGAATCGCTATGGCGGTAGTACTCTACGTCCTGCTCGACCCGCTCAGCTCGATCTTTGCCCAGCGGGGCTTGGGCGCTCTGGTCACGGTGGTGGTCGAGGTGGCTGTGGGCGCCGGGATGTTCCTCTGGGTTGCCTATCTCCTCGGCGCGCCGGAGCTGTACGAGGTTCGGGATCTCATCGATCGTCGGTAGTAAAAAGGGGGAGCGCTTCGGCGCTCCCCCTGATCTGAACAGTCTGCTACTTGATGTCGACTTCGGCGCCGGCATCCTTGAGCTTGGTGGCTACCTCGTCGGCGCGAGCGCGGTCAACGTTCTCGACTACCGGTTTGGGAGCCTCGTCGACCACCGCCTTGGCCTCCTTGAGGCCCAGTTGGGTGATCTCGCGAACAGCCTTGATCACGTTGATCT
>JBPCKK010000103.1:0-14861 GCA_051004335.1 Chloroflexota bacterium | reverse complement strand
CTCTGGTTCCGGCCCGAGCCCTGGCCTACCGGACCGCCAGACTTTCCCATCACCTATCACCCGGTGACCCCTCCATGATTCTCGCGATCTCGATGATACCTACCCCTGTCAGGGACACGCGTCGATCCCTACGCGGCAGTCTCCGCCGAGTCGCCCTTGCGAGCAGAGGACACCCGTTTGTAGATGGCGAAGGCGATCAGCGCGACTACCACAACGGCAATAACAACGTCGTAGCGGCGCAAGCTGCTGCTCACTGACGCCCAATGTTGGCCCAGTGCGTGCCCAATAATCGCGAGCAGAGCACACCACAGCAGGGAACCAACCGTGGAATACAGCAGAAATCGCCAGAACGGCATACGCACTACCCCGGCGGGCAAGGCGATAAAACTACGAATCGCCGGCAGTAAGCGCGTTACGAATACTATCCAGTCGCCATAGCGAGCGAACCATACTTCAGCCCTGTCTAGCTCCTCTTCAGAGAGAAGCACAAGCTTGCCATAGCGAACGAGCACGCGTCGTCCACCAAAGTAGCCCAGCGCATAGGCGATAATGCCGCCGGTAACTTCCCCGATCGTCCCCACCACAATGGCAAGGGGTAAGAGGAACTTACTCCCGCCGGCGGTCTACGACAGAAAACCGCTAGAGGGCATGGTGAGTTCACTGGGAATGGGCACACCAAATCCCTCAACAGCCATGAGCGCGAAGACACCGGGGTATCCGACGGCCATGAGGAAATGTTTAACGAAGGTGAGGATGTGCGCTTCAAGTCCAGCCATAACAAAAGCCACTGATTCTACGTGTCCCTCCGTGCCGCCTGCAACGTGACCGACACAAGTCGGTCACTATAATGATCCGTGAACATGATTGCCCAATTTGAGAGCTTTATCGAGCGGCTCATGGATCGGACATTCGCCCGTGCTTCGCACAGTCAACTCCAGCCGGTGGAAATCGGCAAGCGCTTGTCACGGACGATGGAGGCGGAACAATCTGTAGGTGTGGAGGGTGTCGTGGTGCCCAACGTCTACGAAGTGTACCTCGGTCCCACCGATTACGATCACTATGCGCCGGCGCGCCGCTCCATGAGCCAGAACCTGGAGGCGCATCTCGCCCGCGTGGCCCGGCAGCATCAGTTTCAGATGATCGCCCGCCCAGTGGTGCGCCTCAACGTCGACAATGCCCTCTCGTCGGGCGACGTACGCATTCAGGCAAGTTTACAGGACGTTGATACCGGCACTCGGGACCGCGTTCAGCACACATCCATCCTGCCGAAAATGGACGGGCCATTAAGCGCCGGGCCAATCACACCGAATCTCATCTGGAATGGCAAGCCACACGCCGTGCTGCGTTCGCCCACCAGAGTAGGACGGCTCGCGGACAACGACATAGTGATTGCGGACAAGCGCGTGTCTCGACATCATGCCGAAGTCGTGGAACGCAATGGGCGCTGGACGGTGCGCGATACGGGGAGCACGAACGGAACCGCTGTCAATGGAAAACTTGTGCGCGAGGCCATTCTCAAACCTGGAGATACACTCTCTCTCGGCGGTCTGGAGATCACGTGGGAGCAGTAGCGCGGGCTTGACCGTCGACAACGCACTTCTTATCGGCCGTATCGTGTTTATCGCCGCTCTCTACGTCTTTGTAGTGAGCCTGGCGCTTCTCCTGGTGCGCGAACTTCGCGGTCGCGGTACTCAGACGACAGAGAGAGCGCCCGCCGATTTGCTAGTCGTCGAGCCCTTCGACACCGGACTTGATCCCGGTGAGCGTATTCCCTTGCTGGCCCTGTCCACCGTTGGCCGGTCGCGGGAAAGCGACGTAACGTTGAACGACGGCTTTCTCTCAGCTGAACATGCTCGACTGCTCTGGAATGGCAAGGGCTGGGTAGTGGAGGATCTCGGCAGCACTAACGGTACGCGCATCAACGGCAAGCCGGTGAGCAAGCCCGCGGCCCTACGCACCGGCGACATGATCGAATTTGGTCGGGTCAAGTTGAAACTGGTGCCGCTGTGACCATTCGCTACCGTGTGCGCTGGATGGAACTGTCCCTCCTGCTGGTAGCCGGGGCATTTACTTTCATCGGGTTCGCGCTCCTCTCCGAGGTCCAGCATCATCGCGTGCTGCAGGCCGATCTCAAGTATCCGGCAATCTATGTGGTCAGCACCGTGATTTTGAGTCTGTGGATGGGCAGGGTGGCGCCGCGAGCAGACCAACTGATTCTGCCGGCGGTCACCATGGTCGCCGGTGTCGGGCTGCTCGTCGTTACCCGGCTCGACTCGGCTCTTGGGCATCATCAACTGTTGTGGATTCTGCTCGGTGAAGCGGCCGCGGCCGTGATCCTTGGCATGCCGCGCAGCATCAATGTGCTGCGGCTCTATAAATACACCTGGGCCTTTATCGGTCTTTTTCTGATTGTGGCCACCATCATCGGAGGCACCGATATCAACGGGAGCGGCTACCGGCGGTGGATCGGGTTTCACGGCGTATACTTGCAGCCCGTCGAGTTGCTGAAGGTACTGATGGCCGTCTTCTTTGCCGCGTACCTCGATGAGAAGCACGAACTGCTGGCCGCGGCTCGACTGAAAATTGGACGGCTGCGCTTGCCTCCGTTTCAATACCTCGGGCCGCTCGTCCTTATGTGGGGTCTGTCCCTCCTGCTGCTCGTCAAGCAGAACGATCTGGGCAGTGCATTGCTCTTCCTGGGGATCTTTCTTGCCATGATCTACGTGGGCACGGCGCGCGCGGTGTACCCGGTGACCGGTCTCGTTATGTTCGGCGCCGGCGCCTTCGCCGCGTTCCATCTTTTCGCCCACGTACGGGATCGCACGGAGGTGTGGCTCGATCCGTTTGCTCACGCCCAGGGGTCGGGGTTCCAACTTGTCCAGGGTCTCATTGCGCTAGCTAATGGTGGCATCCTGGGACAGGGCATCGGCCAGGGACTACCGTATAAAGTACCGGTGGTATCCACGGACTTCATCCTGGCCGCCGTCGGTGAGGAATTGGGCTTGGCGGGAGTTGCCTGCATTCTCGCTCTCCTGTTGTTTGTGGTATTCCGCGGACTCGCCATTTCCACCAGTGCGGTGGACGGTTTCCAGAAACTGCTGGCGGCTGGGCTCATGGCGACCTTGGCCATCCAGACAATCGTGATTGTCGGCGGCACCACGCGTCTGATGCCGCTTACCGGCGTCCCACTGCCATTTCTCAGCTACGGAGGAAGTTCGGCGCTGGCTAACTACATAATCATTGGCCTGGTCCTCAAAATCTCCACGGATGTGAGTCGCGTGGCATGAACAGCAATATTCGTCGCCTTGGCCTGTTCTTCCTCATCGTCTTTGGCATCATGCTGCTCGACGTCACCTACTGGCAGGTGATTGACGCCGCCAATATGCGGAACCGACCGGACAATCCTCGTCTCCGCTTCCAGGCCGAACGAGTTCGGCGAGGGTTGATTGTCGACCGCAACGGCACAATTCTCGCCGGCCGCACCATCGACGCGAACGGAATAGTCCATCGTTCGTATGCCGATCCTACCTTGTCGGCCGTCATTGGATACGACAGCGATATCTACGGCAAGTCCGGACTCGAGGCGCAATTCGATCCCTACCTCGCCGGTCAGGTGTTTGGCGCCAGCTGGCCCAGCCTGCTCGACCAACTGGAGCACAAGCCAGTGGTGGGCGATGATCTTACCCTGACTATCGACGATCAGCTGCAGCAACAAGTCAGCGCAATCTTGCCTAATCGCCCGAGCGCGGCGATTGTCGCCGACCCACGAACCGGAGAAATCCTGGCGATGGCGGGTAAACCCGGCTTTGACTCCAACCAAATCGGCAATCCAGCGTATTGGAATTCCCTGCAGAGTAATCCAGATGCCCCCTTCATCAACCGGCCAATCAATGGGTACTATCCGCCGGGTTCGACGTTCAAGACACTTACACTCTCCGCGGCACTGGACAGCGGAATCCAGTCGCTCGACACGGTGTACGACGGAGTGAATGCGACGGGTCCGCTCGTGGTGGACTCGCATGTGTATCCCGCCACGATCAACAATCTGGCGGAGTGCGGGCACTCCCCGCCGATCTCCCTCGACATTGCCTTCGCCTGCAGTGACAACATTGTCTTTGCCGAGGTTGGCCTGGCCCTCGGACAGCAGCGCTTTCTGGATTACGCTCACCGGTACGGCTTGGACCAACCGACTCCCTTTGACCTTCCCGTATCGATAAGTCACGTGCGCACTCCCGGCGAGACGTTCAGCAATGTGGACCTGGCCAGCACCGCGTTTGGTCAGGGCGGCCTCCATCTCACGCCGCTGCAGATGCTGATGATCGACGAGGCGCAGGCCAATGGCGGCCAGATTCCTCTACCGGTTCTCGTCAAGAAAATCACGGCGCCGGACGGCTCTGTGGTTAAAACGGCTAGTTACGGCACGCTCTACACCCCCGAGTCCGCCGCCACGGCCAACACCGTGCGCCAGGCAATGGTGGATGTGGTCAACAACGGGTCAGGCTTCGAAGCGCAGATTCCCGGCATCCAGGTAGCCGCCAAGACAGGAACAGCCGAGACGGGAGATGGGCGACCTCCTCATGCCTGGTTCATCTGCTTCGCGCCAGCCGATCATCCTCGCGTGGCGGTTGTCGTCCTCGTCGAGCACGGAGGCGAGGGAGCATATGTAGCCGCGCCACTGGCCAAGCGCATTCTGCAGGCCGCGTTGCCCTTGACGCACTGACGGCTTGGCAAGTGGGTTCGGCCCGCCGCTCTATACTTGAAGGGGCGCGCGGCTGGGCTGTGCGCCCCTCTCCACGCTACAAATGTCGGTACCGGCAGGCCCGGCGGGGGACAACGAAGAGGAGACGAGAATGGATATCAAGACCGTCGGCGTCGTCGGGGCGGGACTTATGGGTTCCGGGATTGTGGAACAGGTAGCCAAGTGCGGGTATTCCGTGGTTGTGCGGGAGATCGACCAACCCTCGCTGGAGCGCGGCGCCAAGCGCGTTGCTACGTCCATGGGACGTGCGCTCGATCGTGGCAAGCTCACCACCGAGGAGCGGGACGCCACGCTCTCCCGCATCGCCCAGACGACGAATCTTGAAGATTTGTCCGGCTGCGATCTGGTCATCGAGGCGATCATTGAAAATCTGGGACAGAAGCAAGAGATCTTTCGCGAGTTGGACCGAATCACGCGCCCCGAAGTTATCCTCGCCAGCAACACGTCCTCGGTGAGCATCACTGCCCTGGCCTCCGCCACCAACCGCCCGGACAAAGTCGCCGGTGTTCACTTTTTCAATCCCGTGCCCGTCATGGGACTGGTCGAATTGGTGCGTGCGCTGGAAACCAGTGACGAAACCATGGCAACCCTGCGGACATTTGGCGAATCGCTCAACAAGAGGATTGTGGTCGCCCAGGACACGCCGGGCTTCATAGTCAATTACTTGCTCGTCCCCTATCTGCTTGATGCCGTGCGCGCCGTGGAGACCGGTAAGGGCACGCCGGAAGACATTGACGCCGCGATGACTCTGGGCACCGGCGTGCCGATGGGCCCGATCACCCTTCTAGATTTCGTGGGAATCGACACCACCCTGTATATCGCCGATGTCATGTACGAGGAATTCCGCGACCCCAAGTATGCGGCGCCACCGCTTCTGCGCAAAATGGTGCATGCCGGGCGGTTTGGACGCAAGAATGGACGCGGCTTTTACGACTATCCGGCAAAGTGAGGATAGGGTGTACGAAACTATTCTGCTTGAGCGAACCGCGCCGTACGCGACGATTACCATCAACCGACCGAGAGCCCTGAATGCGCTGAGCCGGCAGGTTCTGCGGGAAATCGATTCGGCTCTCGACGAGCTGGCGGATGATGACGCGATGCGCGCCATCATCATCACTGGAAGTGGCGAGCGGGCCTTCGCGGCCGGCGCCGATATTGCCGAACTGCAGGCACTGAATTCAGCGGCTGAGGGGTCGGCGCACTCCGGTTCGTCACATCAACTGCTCTTCAAGATGCATGCATTGCCGAAGCCCATCATCATGGCAATCAATGGTTACGCTCTCGGTGGCGGCCTGGAACTGGCCATGGGCGGAGACATACTGTTGGCCTCGGACAACGCAAAATTGGGACAACCAGAGGTCAATCTCGGCATCATCCCTGGATTCGGCGGCACGCAGCGTTTGCCGCGACTTATCGGTCGAACCCGCGCGCTAGAAATGGTCCTCACCGGCGAGCCGATCACCGCACAGGAAGCCGAGCGCATTGGACTGATCAATCACGCAGTGCCTCAAGGAGAGCTCCTGGAACGGGCGCAAGCCATCGCGCTCAAGATCGCGGAGAAGGCGCCGCGGGCCATCGCGCTGGCCAAGCAAGCCGTGTATGAGGGCCTTGAGCGGACTCCCCGAGCCGGGAACGAGCGCGAGATCGAGCTGTTCGGCGAGGCCGTGGGCACGGCTGATCGACGCGAGGGGACCAGTGCCTTTCTGGAAAAGCGCAAACCCGTCTGGCAGGGCAAGTGAACACATGAGGGCGGCTATCCTCTCCATCGGCAGTGAACTGTTGCGCGGCGACATCGTCGACAGCAATGCCGCCTTGCTGGCGCGCGAGCTACAGAATCTGGGGATTGAGGTACGCCGTGTCATCCAGGTGGGGGATGACCTGAGCGAGTTGACCAGCGTGGTAGAGGAAGCTCTTGCCCTGGCGGATGTCGTGATCTCCACCGGCGGTCTGGGCCCGACGCTGGACGATCTCACGCGGGAGGCGATAGCCGCCACGTTCGGCGAGACCATGCGGCAAGACGACGCGCTGGTGGAGGACATTCGACTGCGCTTCAATGCACTCCAACGGCATATGCCCGAGCGCAATCTGCGGCAGGCCCAAGTCATTCCTTGCAGTACACCGCTGCCGAATCCACACGGATCAGCCCCGGGGTGGTATGCCGAGAAGGATGGAAAGATCGTGGCTGCGTTGCCCGGCCCGCCCCAGGAGATGCAGCCCATGTGGATCGACCAGGCCCGTCCTCGTCTGGAGGCACTGTTGCCCAACACTCTGGCATCTCTTGCCCTGATGACCTTCGGCCTGGGTGAATCAACTGTTGAGGAGCGTATCGAGGATGTAATCCGCCAGCGATCGGATGTCATCATCGCCACGTACGCCAAGTCAACCGGCGTGCAAGTCCACATCAGCGCCCGTGCGGAGACGAAAGCGGCGGCGAAAGCGCTGCTCAACGAGGCGGAAGAGCAAGTCCGGGCGATACTGGGTAACAGCATCTTTGGGACCGGCGATGACACACTTGCCGTGGCTGTTGGTAGTGCGTTGCGAGAACGGGAGTTGACGTTGGCAATTATGGAATCCTGCACCGGCGGCGAAGTGGCCAGCATGGTGACCGATGTAGCGGGCAGCAGCGACTACTTTCGGGGAGGAGTGGTAGCGTATACGCCGTCCGTGAAAGCACAGTTCGGTGTGCCACAGAGCGAGATTGACGCTCACGGTGTGGTGAGCGCTGAAACAGCCACTGCCATGGCGCTGGCCGCCTGCCGCCAACTTCAGACCAGTACGGGTATCGGCGTCACTGGGATCGCCGGATCAGATCCTGTGGAGGATACACCACCGGGTACCTGCTTTGTCGCCGCCTCTCTCCACGGTAAGAGCGTAGTACGTGAGATTCATCGACCGGCGAGCCGGTCCGTGGCCAAGCGCTTTTTTGCGCAGTGCTCATTGGATCTGTTGCGCCGGCTCCTGTTAAACGAGGTTGAGCACGCGTGAAAAACATCTGGAAGGAATTCCGCACCAACACGATGTACTGGCGCTTCCGCTACGTCACGCGCAACCGGCTGCGGCTACGTTCCTGGTGGCTGCACAACAAACCAAACTCCCGAACGATGCGCTCCGCTCAACAGTGGCGACCGCGAGCAAGCGCGGCGACGCCCATGTATGTGCAGGAGGGATCGGTGCGGCGCACTTGGATTGTGTTTCTGGTAATGGTCGCTTGCCTTACCGCCATCCGTATCGCCGGCCAGAATACGTCGCTTAACCCCACCTTGGGGAGTATCGCCGACGCGCTAATCATAGTCGCCGCCATCTACGCCGCCTTATTGCACATCTAACAGTTGATCCTAATTGTCAAGCTAGCTGGTATACTGGCGCGTATGCCGTCAACACAGGGCCAGGCAGGTATTCGATGCTGCGCGGGGAACATATAGCTGACCGGGACCTTATGGCGCGCTGGGCGGAACTCTTGCGCTGGCGCTTGGCTGTGTTGAGGACCGAGGTGGTACTCGGCTCAGTGGAACTCGCTCGACTTGGATTAATCGCCCTCGCCCTTGCGCTGCAAACTATAGTCCTGGACAGTCCCGGCCATTTTCGTCCGGCCCCCAATGCATTCTTCGCCGTCCTCACCGCCGGCGGAACGCTGCTTTCCCTGGCGCTCTGTCTGGCGGCCACCCTTCCCCTGCGGCGCATCCTCGACCGCCGTCAGCGTCGGATACTCGGAGTCATCGCGCTGGCAACTTTGGGCCTGCTGTCCATTTTTGGCATACAGCGAGCCATTGGTGGCGTGGGACAGGTGGTGACTCGACAGCCGTATAACAATGACGGCGCGGTGATGGATCTCTATGCCGGTACCCAAGTATTACGCGGACACAACCCGTATCTAAAAACCAACATCGTGGCTGCCTTGGCCACTATCGACGCTCCCGCTTTCACTACCACGCCCTTGATGGACGGCCAGTTCCGGGGCACGCAGGCCTATCCGTCCGAACAGGCCATTCAATCAGTGTTCCTCAACGTCCTGAGGTACCGGCCGCGCACTGTCCCGCCTGAGTTTGAGTCAAAGTACAACTATCCATCCGGATCGTTCCTGTTTATCCTGCCCTTCATCTGGATAGGCCTCCACGACATGCGCTTCCTCTATGCGCTCGCCGTGGCCGCCATGGGTTGCTACCTTGCCTGGCGCTTGCCACGGTCGCTCCGGCCTCTAGCGCCGCTCCTTATCCTGGCCAACGTGCCGTTGATCGCCCTGACTGCTGGGGGACAGCCTGATCCGCTCTATGGCCTGGTGCTGCTCGTGGGCTATGCCGAGTGGAATCGGTCGCGGCTGAGCCCATTGTGCATGGGTGTCGCCATGGCAATCAAACAGCTCGCCTGGTTTTTCCTGCCCTTCTACCTGCTGCTCATCATCCGACACTTCGGATGGCGAGAAGCGCTTCGGCGCGGCGGAATCATCTGCGCGGTATTCCTGCTCTTCAACCTTCCGTTCATCATTCAATCCCCGGGTTCTTACCTCACGAGTATCTCCGGCCCCATGACCGATCCGATGTTTCCCCTGGGCAGCGGCCTCATTGCCCTTTTCGTCGCCGGCACCATTCCTCTCCTCCCGAAAATCGCGTTTTCCTTGGCTGAACTGCTTGCCTGGGCAGGAGGCCTGTTCGCCTCCCATCGGTGGCCCACCTTGCCGCCGGCAACGGCTGCCGTCTTGGGCGCATTGCCGCTCTTTTTTGCCTGGCGTAGCCTGGTGAATTACTTTTATCTCGTGCCGCTCCTAGTCATGGCCATCATGCTGGCCGACGCGGGACGCCAGGTCCGTCAGGAACGGTAAGATCGAAGCCTCAGCACCTGGACGGTCAGGAGCACTCGCCACCGTCACCGACACCATAGTTGACGAGTGCGTCCACCCATTCCGCGCTGCGTGGATAGCCGTCCTTCCCACGTTCGTCCTCAGCCGGCTGCTTTTCATTGCCGTGACCGTCTTGGTGGCTGCGGTGCGGCATCACGAACCGCTGTCATTGTGGCGCCAGTGGGATACAGTCTGGTTTCTGGGTATCGCCCAGCACGGCTACGGCTGGACGTTCGACGGCAAGCCGGCCCTTGCCTTCTTCCCCCTGTACCCACTGCTCATCCATTTGGTCGGGTCCCTGATGGATCCGCTCGTCGCTGGATTGCTCATAGCCAACTGCGCTTTTTTGGGCGCGCTGATCTATCTTTACCGACTCGTCGCCCTCCCTCCCGACGTGCTTGGTCCACAAGCAGAGATCTGCAATGAGGACGACGGGGGAGCGCGGATCTCCCCTACGATGGCTGAGCCGAGAGCGAAGGTGACCTTTGGCGGCGCTCCAGCTGGAGGTCCCCGCTCCATGATCAGTAATAGTTTGGCCAATCGATCAAGAACTGCCCAGGTCGCCGTACTCATTCTGGCGCTGCTCCCGACCTCTCTGTTCACGGCGGCGCCCTACAGTGAGTCGCTCTTTCTCCTCGCGGCGTGTGGCGCGCTCTTCCATGCGCGCACCCGCCAGGCTTTGCCGGCGGGAGTATGGTTGGCCGCCGCCGTGCTTACCCGATCCACTGGACTGGTGCTCATCCTCCCCGTGCTCCTGTTAGCGCGTCCACGCCGCCTCCGCGATCTTTGTTCACTGCTCCTTCCGGCAGTGGTCTCCTGGAGCGTGTATCTCCTCTATTTGCGCGTCCACCACTTGCCTCTGATCCTCCTGCTCCATGCGCAGCGCGCCTGGCACCGACAGCTTTCACTTCCGTGGGTCGGGTTCGTCGATTCCTTTCGCTGGGTGGTTCGACACGGCGTCGCCCATCCGGCATGGGCGGTTGAAGACGTGCTCCAACTCGGCTGCGCGCTCATAGGGCTTGCGGTGACCGTTGCCGCCTGGCGCGAACTCTCTGGCGCATATCGGGCCTACTGCGTGGTCTTCTGGCTTCTCGTCTTGCTCACGCCGGCCGTACTGGATGACGCCTACGCCCCGTTCGGCTCGGTTGATCGCTTTCTCATTACCCTGGTCCCCGCCGTGATCTGGCTGGCAACAAAAAGCAGCGGACGGGGTTTCCGTCCGCTGCTTGCCTTGTCGTCATTGCTTTTGGCCGGCGCTACCGGAGTGCAGTTAGCCGGTGGTTGGGTGGGATAATCCGAGTTATGACTCGGGTACCGCGTCCGGACGCGGCTGGTCACCGCCCAGCTCATCGGGCAGGGGCGTGGTCTCGGCGATAGTCTCCTCAACTTCCGCCTCGCTGATCGGCGGATTGCCCTTGGCGACGACTTCATCGTCAGGCGTCAGGACGGCCACGTTATCAGGTAAGTGGAGATCGCTCACGTGAATCTGATCGTTCATTTCCAGAAGGGAGGAAATGTCCACGTGCCAGCCGTCGGCAGGAATATCATCCGGCAAGCTCTCAATGTCGATGTGGTCGAGCACCGGGAGAAATATTCCACCCAGCTTGACTGCCGGCGACTCTCCATCGAAATGCAGCGGCAGATGGGAGGTAGTCTTCTCACGGAGATTGGCCTGGAAGAACTCTACGTGGAGGATGAGATGGCGCTTGGCATCAATCGCCGTCTGCTTGATGAAGACCGGCCGCACTGCTTGGCTGCCGATCGCCAGATCGATCAACTGAGTACGCCCGGTGTGCCGCAACATAGTAATCAATTCGTGCGCGTTGAGTTGAATCGACTGCGGTGTAACATTGTGGCCGTAGACGGTAGCGGGCAAGAGGCCCTCTCGACGCAGACGCCGGACTTTCTTGCCGAGAACCTCACGCGGTTCGGCTTTGAGCAGCGGATGCTGGGGCATGAAGACTCCTTAGGGATGCAAAATACGGGAAACAAGGCAAAGGAGCGAACTCCTCGCCGTTGGGTATACGTACACCGACTGTTCCATCATAAATGGCGAGCGCCATTCGGGAGCAAGTATTAATCGTTGCATGGGAACCGAAGGGTGCCCCGCCGCCCGACCACGCCCTCATGACTCGGCCAATGGTAGGGGCGAAAGCGACACTACTCCGCTGCGGAGGACTTGCCCCTCGCCTCGAGGACTTTCCTCGGCTGTGGACTGACAAAACCACGGATGGGGAGCCACCAGTTCCAGCGACCGAGAAGCCGCATGGTGGCCGGCACTAACAGCGCGCGGATGAGCGTGGCGTCGACGAGCACAGCGATAGCCAAACCGAAACCCACCTCCTTGATAACCACGAGGCGGGCAAAGGCGAAGGCGCCAAACACGACTATCATCACCGCAGCGGCACTGGTAATGATGCGTCCGGTCACTTCCATGCCGATAGCCACACTCTCCTCGTTGTTTCCCGATGCCAGGTACTCTTCCTGCACGCGCGTCAACAGGAACACCTCATAGTCGGTGCTGATGCCGAAGAGCACGCAGAACAGGAACACGGGCACTATCGAATCGATATTCCCCACCGGCGTAAAACCCAATATTCCCGCCAGGTGAGCATCTTGAAATGCAAAGACAACAGCGCCGTAGGCGGCCAGAACGGAGAATCCGTTCATGAGTATCGCCTTCAATGGCAGCAGAAGCGATCGAAAGGAGAGCAGCAACACCAGGAAAATGGTGACGACAACGAACAGGATAACGTAGGGAAAACGCGAGTACAGGTAGTTGTTAAAGTCCATCTGGCCGGCAGTCTGGCCACCGATAAGGATGTGGTAGCCGAGAATCGGCGCCGCCCCTCGCAAGTCGCTCACGTACTGCTCGGCCGCGCTGCTCGATGGATTGTCGCGCAAAACCACGGACAACAGGCCAACGCGATGGTGTTGGGCCAGAGCGCGCGCCTGGTTCGTCTGCCGCGCCGAAGCGTTCTGCAGGGAAGCCAGCGTGGCCGCACAGGAATGGATCTGTCGCGGTGAATCGGCCACGGGGACCGTGGAGATGCCCGCCACTTCCGACGAAGAGCAGACGCGATCCAGCACAGCGAACGCTGTCGAACGGAATGTGCTGGGCGCCGTTGTGAGATCACGCTGCACCACGACTGCCACCGGCGACCGGTTCGCCACACCGAGGTGAGCGTCCAGAATATCGTTGCCGGCCCGCGAGTCCACTGACGAGGGGAGAATCTCGGGCCCAGGGATACCTACCCGCAAATGAAATGCCGGGAGCGCAAGCACGATGATGATGGTGGCTACCGCGCCGATGATACGGACCGGCCGCTGCATGACCCGGTAGGCAAGCGAATGCCACAGTCGCCTGGTCGATAAGCGTCGCGGAACCACGGGAAGGAGGTTGATCCGGTGACCGAGGATTCCGAGCAGGGCGGGCAGGAGGGTAATCGCCACCAGCAGGGAGATGGCAGTCACTATGCTTCCGCCGATCCCCAGAGAGCTGAGCATGGAGACGCCGGAGAGCGTCAGCGCGAAAAAGCCCACGGTCACCACCAGCGCGGAAACGAGGATGGCGCGACCGGAGGTGGATACCGTATTCGCCACGGCGGTCTCCAGGTCTCGACCGAGCGACAGCTCTTCACGGAAACGATTAACCATGAAGAGCGAATAGTCGATGGCCACGCCCAGTCCAAGCATCGAGGCGGTATTGAGCACAAAGATGGACATGTCGATGCGGTGCCCGAGGAAGTACACCACGGCCAAAGCCAGCGTTACTGATACCGGCGCCATCAGAATGGGCACAATTGACGCCACTACCGATCCGAAAATCAGGAGAAGCACGGCAAGCGCAATGGGCAGGGTCACAATCTCGATGTGCTGCAAATCCTGAGCACTTACCACTTCCATGTCATGGAAGATGGCCGCCGGACCGGCGAGATATCCATGCACCCCGCTCGCGGGCAAGAGTGACCGCAGAGGAGCGGCGAAACGGGCGCCGAAATCCTCCTGCGGCGAGCTATAGACGCGCTCGAAGACTACCTGCTTATCCGGAGTGAAAACGGGTGGTCGAATATCGAGGACACGCCCATAGCGCGACCGTGCCGCTCGACGGAATGTTTGCGCCTCCGCCATCAGTCGAGAGCGCGCGGCGGGAGTCGCGGTGAAGACCACGTTGAAGGTAAGCGCGCGATACCCATCGGCGTGGTTGAGGACGTTGTACGCTGCCTCGGCTTGACTGTTGCCGATGCTATAGCCGCCTCCGCGCAGGATGCCGGTGACCCGGGGAGCGAAAAAGGCGGCGACGGCAAACCATAACGCCCACACGACCACCACAGCCCAGCGGAAGCGAAAGACGAAGCGGCCTAAATGAGCGCGCATCAGCGGTTAGCGTGGATCTTGGCGGAGTAAACTCTCACTCAGGTGAGCGTGGGATCGAGGGTTGTGTCATCGATGACGTCGACGACGCCGGGCAACTCACCGAGTACCGAGGTGATGTGGTCGGCATCGTCGACCGATGGCAGGCCACCAACGAGGTGCACGACACCCTGGTTCACTCGCACGTCAAGGTTGTACTGATTGGATAGGGAGTCTTGCTGGAGGGTGAGCAGCGCCTGATCACGAATGTCCTCATCGCCGAGCGGACGGCGATCATGTTGCGCCTCCTCTTCAGGTGAGATGCCGAAACCGGTGGCCACGGTGACGCCATCGCGTCCACCGGGAAGGACCGGCGGATCGACCGGCGGCATGTATGGCTCGGCATCCCGTGTCGCCTCCGCTGGGTCCATGGTGCCAGCGACATCGGGAAAGGGCATGACCTCGTTAGTCACATCCGGTTCATTGGTTCCATGGACGCCGTCCTCTTGCATGCTGGTGGGCCATTGGTCGTCCCACTGACGCTCACGCGCGGCGTAACTCTCGTTGGTCTCAGTATCGTCGTTCATTGCATTTCCTTACCGGGGTCCGGTTTCACCGAGCGGCGAGCCGGCGCCAAATGTAGGTACATCCGCCGGACTCGTATACTCATAGCCTGGTGTTGCTCCCTGTTGGAGCAGATATTCCGCCGATGGAACATTCCAGCGATTGCGTCTCAACTGGGCGGCGCCCACGTTAAGATAGACTCCCTGATTGGTGACGGAGCGGACGGCACGCGGCGGGATATACCAGTCACGAATCAGGATGTGACCCTGCTGAACGTGCAGGAAGTCGACAGCATGCCCGACCTCGCTCACAAACCCCAGCCGCCGTCCACCATCAAGAAACACCGGCATA
>JBPCKK010000102.1:0-12767 GCA_051004335.1 Chloroflexota bacterium | reverse complement strand
CCCTGCCCATGCGTTAAAAAGGGGACAAACGTACCCGCGCCAATAATGGAAAGATAGGCGCCTCCCAAGCCGGCGAGAGCGCCGGTTGTCAAGACGGCCCACGATCGAGTGGCTACCACGCTCACTCCGGCCGCATCTAGGGCATCAGGCTTTTCACCGGCAGCTCGCAAGTCCAGTCCAAGGTTTGTGGAGCGAAAGACCCACCAGGTGAGGACCACCAGGGCCAGTCCGAGGTAGACCAGGAGTGGCTGGCTAAACACGCTAGGCCCCAGAACCTTGATGTTCGAGAGCAGCGGGATGTGGACCGTCGGAAAGGAGCCGAGACGGGGACGAGACGTCAACTGAGCGCCGTGGAGGACGCTGGTCACCCCCTCGGCGCCAAGCGTCATGGCGATTCCCACCACAATCTGGTCCAGACCCAACCAGACGCAGAGACCAATCATGATGGTGGACAGCACGGCGCCAGCCGCGATACCGGCGAGATAGCCCACCCAACTTGAATGGCTGTAGTATGCGGCCAGAAATCCGAAGTAGGCGCCGACCAGCATCATGCCTTCCAGTCCGATATTGAGCACACCGGCTCGCTCTGAGATGGTCTCACCCAGCGCGGTGAACATGAGAGGAACACCGGCGGTGATACCCCCCGAAATCAGCGCGATCAACACCGCGCTTTGCAAGAGCACGTTCATTCGCGTGTTCTCCGTCGGAAGGCGCGGGCCAATCCGGGCGTAAGGTAGCTCTGCCCCAATGCTTGCTTGCGGCCCACGAACTCGGTGATTGTCATGAACAGCAAGATTAGTCCCACGATAACGAGGAGAAAATCGGTGGGCAGATTAGCCTGCTGTGTCGCGTATTCGCCACCGATGGAGAGCACTGAGTAAAAGGCCACGAAGGGGATAACCGCCAGCGCGTTCAATCGTGCCAGAAATACAAAGGGAATCACGGCGTCACCGTAGGCGAAGTTTGTGTCGGACCGAACGTAGCCCCAAATCCCCAGGATCTCGACCGCTGCCGCCAGCCCAATGAGGGCGCCGCTGACGACGAATGCCGTCACAATTAGACGTTTCACGCTCAGACCGGCATGGGTTGCCGCCCGGGGACTGGCGCCGAGCACCTGGAGCCGGAGGCCGATCGAGGTACGGGTCAAAACGTAGTGGACGATAATGACCACGACAAGAGCAATGATGATACCAATGTGCGTCCGGGTGCCGGGAATGTTGGGCAGCATGCCAGCAAGGGGCATGATCGAGGTCTGCGGAATGGCGGATGCTGGATTCTGGAACGGACCCTTGATCAGAATGTTGGCCAGGGAGAGGCCGATGAAGCTCGTCATCAACGTGGTGATAATCTCATTTACCCCGGAATACGCTTTGAGCAACGCGGGGACTATGGTCCAGAGACCACCGACCGTGGCCGCGACCGCAAAGAGAATCAACAGAGCCAGCCCGTATGGCAAACGGGCATCCAATCCGGGCCCAAGGCCGGCGATCATAGCAGCCGCCAGCATGAATTGGCCGTCGTAGCCGAGGTTCCAGATATTTGCCCGGAAGATGAAAACAAGACCGGCGGCAATGAGAAGCAGTGGCGCCATGCGCATGACGCTATCCTGCCAGGCGTCCTGCAAGATTCCGCCTTGATAGATGTCTCCATAGAACGCAATTGGATTGTGCCCGAGCGCCAACAGCAAGATTCCACCGACCACCAGTGCTAGGATGACCGGTACTACGCTGCGCACGACAATCTCGATCGCCGCGCCGAAGCGACGAGAGGAGGAAGCCGTTCCCTTGGCCGGGATGACCGCCTGCGGGGTAATGACCGTCTCAGTCATGCGGCCCTTCCTCCCAGCATCAGTTCTCCAATCCGTTCAGCGGCGTCCGGTGTGTTCTCCACGATACCCACGATCTGCCCGCGATAGAGGACAGCAATCCGGTCGCTGATGTCGAGAAGTTCGTCCAAGTCCGTGGAGATAACGATTGCTGTTACTCCGTTCTGACGACCTTCACGGATCTGCTGCCGTACGGCTTGCGTTGTTTTCACATCCAGGCCTTGAGTCGGCTTGTTGTAGACCACGACCTTGGGCTCAAAGGACAACTCACGGGCCAACAGGACCTTCTGAATGTTACCGCCTGAGAGTGTGCCGGCTCGTGTGCCGGTGCTCGGAGTGCGGACATCAAAGCGCCGTATCAGGTCAGAGGCCACGTCGTTAAGCGCCCGCTGTTGGATCACACCTCGCTTCCAGAACGGTCCTTGGCCAATGCGCTTCAGCATAAGATTGAGAGCAACGGAGAGGGACGGCACGATTCCTTCCCCTAGGCGATCATCAGTCACATACCGGAGACCCAATTGTTGCCGGCGGAATACGCTCAGCTTGCCGATTGATCGCGATTCCAGCTGGATAGCGCCGCTGGAGAGCGGGCGCTGACCGGCGATCGCCTCGGCAAGTTCGTGTTGCCCGTTGCCATCGACTCCGGCTATACCCAGTACCTCGCCTCGCATGATGGAGAGAGTCACATCGTGCACGCCGCCCTGCCGGTCCTCACCACCCGTCGAAACGCCGTCCAGGTCGAGGACGGTATCGGAGGTAACGGTGTGCGCCACGACTGGCGCCTGCGTGGTCTCGTGCCCCACGACTACCGGTGCAAGGGCGGCCGCCTCTTCACCGAACATAATGTCGACGATATGCGTTTGTAACTCCTCGGGCGTGTGGATGCGGAGGATCTCTTCGGTTAAAGTCCCCACCATACGTCCTCGTCTCAAGATCGAGACGCGGTCACCAATCGCCAGTGCCTCATGGAGCTTGTGAGTGATGAACACAATGGCAAGCCCCTCCCCTTTGAGCCGGAGCAACACTCGTTGTAGATCAGCTACACCCTGTGGTGTCAACATGGAAGTGGGCTCATCCAGGATCAGGACACTCGAACCTCTCCAAAGCGCCTTGACAATCTCCACCTGTTGCTGCTGGCCGAGGGCTAGGCTCGCCACCATGCTGTAGGGAGGTATCCTGACACCCAGCGTCTCCGCGAACTCGGCCAGGCGACGTCGAGCGCCACTGGCGTCGAGACGGAGGTTGTGTCTATCGCCCAGCATCAGATTCTCCAGCACGGTCAGCGCTGGCACGAGGGATGAATGCTGGTAAACCATGCCGATACCGAGATCGAGGGCACGGCGCGGCGAATCAATTTCGGTCGGGTCTCCATTGATGAGAATGCGACCGTCATCGGGGGTGAGCATGCCGGAGAGGATGCTCATCAGCGTCGACTTGCCGGCGCCATTCTCTCCCAGCAAGCAGTGAACTTCACCCCGGTGGATAGCCAGGTTCACATCGTCATTGGCGACGACTCCCGGGAATCGCTTGGTTATTCCCACCAGCTCCACTGCGGGCAATCCGCCCGCAGTGGACTGAGGAGAATTGTGCTGTTTGAGGGGAGTTTGTGACACCGGTACGTCCGCGATCCCGATTATTTCCTCATGAGATTCTGAACCTGCGCCTGCGTCGCAGTTAAGGGGATGTGGATGCGACCGGACAGAATCTTGAGACGATCACGATTGATCAGATTCCACACCGCAGGCGCCGCATAGCGCGTGTGGAGCAGGCTGACTCCGTTGCTCGCGTTCAGCGTGTAGATGTGTGTTCCGTACGTCCCATTGTTGATGTCGCGGACAGCGTGCTTGAACACCTGGGTGAAGTTCCACAGCACCGAGGACAGTAGCACATGATGCGTATCGATCGGTGTTTTGTTCCCGATGACGTCGATGAACCAGACCTTGTGGCCGACATGGGCGGTCTCCGCCGCCTGCAAGTAACCGAAGGAGGCGCCATCACCCATCCCGAAGATCACATCTGCGCCGGACGCAATTGCCGTTGATGCCACGCGCTTGCCGCCGGCGGCATCGTCGTACGCCGCCGGGCCGATCTGGAGGAAGACAAACTTCACGTGCGGGCGAACGCTGCGCGCGCCGACGATAAATCCGCCTGATTGCTTGAACCAGTTCACATCCGCGGCGGAGATGACGATCGCCAGCTTGTTCGTCTTCGTCTTCTCGGCGGCCAACACGCCCGCGAGGTAGGAGCCTTGTTGGCTTTTCGTCTCGATGTCGGACATGTAGTTCCGGATGAGGTTGCTTGGCGTATCGTAGCAAATCGTCGGGATCCTGTACTGCTGGGCGATGCGCGGTGCGATGGCGCTGTACCCACTGGCCTGAGCGATGAGGAAGCTTGCGCCGCCCGTGGCCAAGCGTCGGAGCACAGATTCCGTATTGTCGTAGCCCACGCCAGTGTCAACTACGGTTTTGGCCCCAAAGGACCGCGCAACCGTTCTTGCCGCCCTGACGCCCTGCTGGTTCCAACCGTAGTCGTTTGCCTTTTCCGGTGTTGCAATGGCGATTTTCGTCACATGCGCACGCACAGTGGTCGCGTGCGCGATGTTCGCCGAAGTGCCGGTCGCCGAAATAATCAGTCCGGCCACCAGAGATGACGAAAGCCAGATCCGCGTTAGGCGCTTGTCCATTCATGGCTCCTTATGCTTGTCGTATCTCCTCGTGAAGGACCCTGTGGGCGCTTTCTGCTGCGACTGCTCCGGCGTTACCTCCTCCCGTTTCCAATCACATCTTCTGCCACTTCAGTCTTCCTGTAGACTGTAAACAGTTGTCTGTCTGGACATAGCCGTGTAGGATCAAGTATAGAACTAGAGCGACATCCACGCAACAATCAAACACGGCCCGGAATGCGGATAGGGCGAGCAGCCACGGGTACTGTAATTAATCGCCCCTCAGGAACCAAATAATGATCTGGTGGGAGTAGTAGGTATGGCGTTCGATGCGGTAGCGGGGCAGGGCGACCGTCGACCAACGATCACCCCTCTTGAGAACCGAACGCTCTGGGAGCGAGTTCATGAACATCTCAGGAACGAGATTCTCGCCTACCGGCTGCCCCCCGGTACCGAGTTATTGGAGGTTGCTCTTGCTGAATCACTCGGTGTGAGTCGCGGCCCGGTTCGCGAGGCATTGGGGCGACTTTCCTCCGAGGGGCTCGTCACCATCCGCCCACGGAATGGAGCGGTGGTGCGCTCTCTCTCCAAGCAAGAGTTCATCGACACGTATCAAGTGCGTGAGGCGTTGGAGACGTCTGCTTTGCGTCTCGCCGTCCCCCGAGCCACCGCGGACGACCTGCGGGCTCTCGAAGCGTTCACCGACGAGATGGCACTGTGTGCGCGACGAGAGGACGTCGAGGCCTACTTTGGCGCGAACCGGGCTTTTCACGACCGGCTCGTCGAGATCTCGGGGAACCGACAACTCTGGGAAGTCTACCAACAGGTTGCGGCGCAGATCGGTCGCTACCAGCTGCGCTCCGTCGCGTTGCGCGGCGACCTGGAAGTATCTATTGCCGAGCACCGAGAGATTTTGCGCGCGCTGGAGGCCCGCGATGCCGACCGCGCGGTTCGACTGCTGAGTGAGCACATCCACGTGCCTCAGGTCCGCCTCGAGTCGGCGCCTCATGACGAGCTTGTTCATCTTGGCTTGACTGAGGGTGATTCGTCCGAGGAGGCGGACGCATGACCGAGAACCGCACCTTGCAATTCGGCGTCAATCTCAACAACCGCGAGCCCCTCATCGCCCCAGAGTATGATCTTCATGCGTTACTCGACCTGTCCGAGGCGGTGGAGCAGTTCGGCTTTGATTCCGTGTGGGTGGGCGATAGTCTGTTCTCCAAGCCGCGCTACGAAGCCATCGCGCTTCTCTCCGCCATCTCGCAGCGCACCAAGCGAGTCAAACTGGGCACCGCCTGCCTTGTTTCATCAACCCGTAACCCTCTGTACCTGGCGCTGGAATGGGCCACGCTGGACGTCATTTCGAACGGACGCACCATCCTTGGATCCTGCGCCGGTAATCCGGAGCAGGGAGTCCGCCGTGAGTTTGAGGCCCTGGGTTTGGATTACGGGAAGAAGGGAGCGATCTGGGAGGAGGGAATGCGGATCCTCCGTGAGTTATGGACAGAGGGGAAGACCGATTTCCACGGCAAGTTCTTTGCGTACGACGATATTGCCTTCTACTCGGGCACTGAAATGGGGCCGCTCCTTCCCGTCCAGAGGCCGCCACCCATCTGGGTAGTATCGAATCCTCGTCTGGTGGGCGATGCTCCAACCGAGCAGATGCGCAAACGTCTCGAAACCGCGTGCCGCCGAGTGATCGAGTGCGGTGACGGGTGGATGACCTGCTGCCGGGCGGAGCATCCCGAGGAATTGACCGAGCAGCTCACCTACCTTCGCGCGGCCGCTGAGCAGTATGGACGTGATCTGCGCGACTACGTGATTTCCTATCAAGTCACGATGAATATCGGCGAGTCTGAAGAAGCTGCACGTCGTGACTTCGGTGAGTACATCGCGAAGTACTACCCCGAGCTGTCGCGGTCCATGGATCTCTCCAATTGGGGACCGGTGGGAACGCCAGAGCAGATCGGCGGCTGGCTGCGTGAGTTCGCTGATCGTGGCGTTGACCACTTCGTCTGTCGATTTGGAGCCCTCGATCAGTTCGGGCAGGTCGAGCGGTTCGCCCAGGAAGTTCTGCCCATGTTTAGCGCTGAACTCGTCCAGACGTAGAGCGGTTTCGCGGGAGGTTATTGAGATGGCAACTGTAGTCGACACCGACACCCTGACCGGGGATGCGGCGCTGGTCGTCGATACCTGCATGTCGGTTGAGCGGGACGACGTGGTCACGATCATTACCGACGATGAGCATCTGGCACAGGCAAACGCCATTGCACGGGTCGTGGTTGAACGCGGTGGTTGGCCCGTCGTCATGAACAACGAACAGCAAGTACGCCGGGGCCGCGCCGATACCCATTTCCCCATGGCGCCGCCGCGGAACCTGCATCAGGCCATGACCAACTCGGACGAGGTCATCATCGTGACCAATCTGGAGTGGGCGAATCGCTTCGCGCATGTCAACGCCGTGAAGGAGACGTGCGCCAACGATGGGAAGATCGCCTCGGTCGAGGAAGGGATGGGCGCCTGGAAGCTGACTGAGGAGATGATCGAGCAGGCAACCCAACGCGCGCGCGACGCCATGCGGGCGCTCGAAGGCAAAAAGCTCTGTAGGGTTACCTCCCCAAACGGCACGGATATCACCGTCTCCATTGAGGGCCGTCCCTCCCTTGAAGTGACGCCGATCAAACGCCGGGGACAAATGATGGGACCGGTCCCGCTCTGGGCGGAAGTCGCCTTCGCGGCGGTCGAGGATAAGACGCATGGCGTCTATGTGGTCGATGGAGTCATGCTCGGCATCGGCCTGCCCGGCCAGGTCGAGCACCCGATTACGATAACGGTCGAGCATGGCCGCGCGACCAAGATTGAAGGTGGCGCCGAAGCGGAGCGTCTGCGCGACGTGATTCGCGATGTGCCGGGCGCCGATGTCATTGGTGAATTTGCCTTTGGCACGAGCGAACGCTCGCCGTACGGCTCACCATCAGAAAAAGGACGCCTAGGCACCGTCCACTTTGCTCTGGGCGATAACCACAATGCCTATCCGGGCGGGCAAAACGTCTCGCACCTTCACCTTGATGGCGTCATTCTAAATGCCAGTTTGCAGATAGTTGAAGACGGAACGTGGATTCTCCGCGATGGAGCATGGGCGTTGTGAGTGCGATTACGGTGACTGCCCTTAAGGATGTGGAGGCGATTCCACTCCCGAACGGCAGTTGGAGTCGCATGCTCGTCACGGACAAGAGCAGCACGGGCAACCGTAGTTCTCTGGGGTACTCGGTATTCACGCCAAAAACCGAATTGCCACCCGTGGCCCACGAGACCGAAGAGGTGGCCTATGTCGTGGCCGGCGCCGGGGAGTTGCGCCTGGATGATGAAATCGTGCAGTTCAAGAGAGGTGATGCGCTCCTCATTCCTCCAGGGGTCTGGCATGCGGTCGTCAACACAGGCGATGAGGACGTGGTTATGGTGTTCGGTTTTCCGCACCCCGACTATCCGCCGACAGAGCGCCGCTAGATATGACCATGATTATGCAATCGCTGCAGGAGCAGGTTGCGTGGGCCTGCCGCATCCTGGCCCTGGAGGCCGGATATGGTGATTTGACTCTCGGGCACGTAAGCGCCCGTGATCCAGGGGAGGACACGGCGTACATCAAACGCAAGGGGTTGGTGTTTGAAGAGGTTCAGCCGGCGGATGCCATCCTGCTCGATCTACACGATGACAGCGCCTTCGACTCGCCCGAGATGCATCTGGAGGCTGCCCTGCACACGGAGGTCTACAAAGTCCGTCCGGATGTGGGAGCGGTCATCCACGGCCATCCGCCCTACGGTACGGCTTTTGGCGCCACCGAGGCCGAACTGCAGTATTTGAGCCATGATGCGGTCATGTTCGTCGACGGGCTCCCCTTCTACGAAGACTCACCCGGACTGATTCAGGCGGCCGACCAAGGACGGGCGGTGGCCGCACGTCTCAACTCCTGTCCGGCCCTCATTCTCCGAAACCACGGAGTGCTGGTGGTGGGGAAGGATGTGCCGTGGGCGGTGCTCACTGCCCTGACCCTGGAGCGCGCCCTTCGGTTGCAGTCCATCGCCCGCAGTCTGGGTCCCTATCGGGCAATGTCGCGCACCTGGGCACGACAGTTGTATCCCGACAAGTACCACGATCAACTCGTCCTCGATTACTGGGCGGCATGGATTCGGCGGGTACGCCGCGCGGGCCTGGACGTGGGGATGCCCGATTATGACTGAGATCGACGTGCAACTGGCCGTCAATGGCCGGACGATCACACTCGCGGTCCGTCCGAACGAGCTGCTCCTCGACACGTTGCGCGATCGCCTGCGCCTCACCGGCGCCAAGCGTTCCTGTGACATGCAAGTCTGTGGCGCCTGCGCCGTGCTGCTTGACGGGGAGGCGATCAGCTCCTGCTGCACCCTTGCCGTCGATGCTGATGGGCACGACATCCTGACCATTGAAGGTCTCGCCCAACTGCCCGAGTTTGCCGGGTTCGAGGAGGCGTTCAGCAGGCAGTCGAGCTTTCAGTGCGGCTTCTGTACCGCCGGAATGCTGCTCACCGTTAAGTCACTCCTGGACTCGGGTGAGCTGACCGCGGATACCGAGAATATCAAGCGCAATTTGTCCGGTAACCTCTGCCGCTGCAGTGGTTATCGCGGGATTGTGGACGCAGTGCGCGATTTGGTATCTGACCGGCGCCAGGTAGCAGCACGATGACGGTCGATATCACGGGGAGAACGCGCCAGCAGGTAGGTCGCTCCATGCGGCGCAGCGATGCCGCCGAGAAGTTACGTGGCCAGGCACAGTTCGTCGGCGACATGCTCGTGCCCCGGATGCTTCACGGCAAGGTCCTGCGGAGTCCGGTGCCGCACGCGCGCATCCGATCGATCGACACGTCCGCGGCGGAGGCCATGCCCGGAGTGGTGTCCGTCTTGACTGCCGCTGATCTTACCGACATCGATCCATACTGGGGCCATGCGATCAAGGATCGCCCAATAGTCGCCGTTGATAAAGTTCGCTTCGCGGGCGAACCAGTGGCGGCGGTGGCCGCCGAAGATGAGGGAACGGCGACAGCGGCAGTGGCCGCCATCCAGGTTGAGTACGACGTGCTGACGGTGGTTGGTACCGTGGAAGAAGCGATTGCGCCCACGGCGCCGCTGGTCCATGAGGGAGAGTTGCGCCCCGGTCTCTTCCATGGCCTGGGTACGTTGCCGCCGCGCGAGGGGAATATCTGCTACAGCTACCACATCGACCGAGGCGAGGTGGAGGCAGCATTCGCCCACGCCGATTTTGTTCTCGAGAGTGAGTACACGTTTCCAGCGGTCTACCAGTACGCTATGGAGACCCACACCGTCATTGAGCAGGTAGAGAGCGATGAGATCACGGTGTGGGCCACCTGCCAGCATCCATTTCTGGTCCGTGCCGAACTTGCGGCGCTCTTCGAGGTGTCGCTGAGCTCCGTGCGTGTTATCGTTCCCTATCTGGGCGGCGGTTTCGGCTCGAAGTCGTACACCAAGATGGAACCGATCACCGTTGCACTGGCACGCAAGGCCGGCCGGCCGGTGCGCATCCAGAACCGGGTCGATGAGTCAATGGTGACCACTCGCCGCCACGGCATGCGCTGCCGGATGCGCACCTCCATGTCGCGGGATGGCGTCCTTATGGGACGTGAGGTTGAGGCGTGGCTGGACACCGGAGCATATGCGGACAACGGACCGCGGGTGACCGCGACGGCAGGAGATGCGGCCCCAGGTCCGTATCGCTGGCCGGCCTACCGGGTCGATGCGCGCTGCATGTACACCAATACCGCGCCGTCTGGTTCGTACCGCGCATTCGGCGCCACGCACATGCAATGGATCGGCGAATCGCAGATCGACGAACTGGCACGCCGTGCGCATCTGGATCCCCTTGAGGTGCGCCGGATTAATCTTCTGACTCCCGGTGAGGAGATCCGCGGCGGTGGCAAACCGCTCGATGCCGATCTTATTGGTGACGTCACCAAGGTTGCCAATCGCATCGGCTGGGGACAGCCAAAGCGCCCGTGGACCGGCCGTGGCGTCTCTGTCGGCTTGTTGGCCGCCGGAGCGCACCCGGTTTCGACAGCGGTGGTTCGCATGGAATCTGATGGCGCGGTCGTTGTACTCGTCGGTACTACCGAGTTGGGTCAGGGTCCCCGTACTGTATTTGCCCAGATCGCGGCTGAGGAGTTGGGCATGCCTGCCGAACTCGTGCTCGTTCGCGGTACGGATACCCGGTTCACTCCCTACGATCGCTCCACCGGCGCGAGCCGCTCGACCACACTTGCTGGTCTGGCGGTTCAGCGCGCAGCCGCCCAGGTGAGGGTGCAGCTTGTCGAGATTGCCGGCACGGAAGAAATCGATCCCGCTACGTTCCCTCGCCTCATCGCTCAGCGCTTTGGTCTCGCTGGCGGCGAGCTTATTGGACGCGGCGAGGTGCGTCCTGAGGGATCCGGCTCGTATGCCGAGGGTCCGGTCTTCTGGGAAGTCTGCGTCGGTGGGGCCGAGGTTGAAGTTGACCCGGAGACCGGATGTATCACCTTGCTCAAAACGGCAACAGTCGCTGATGTCGGTACTGCCATCAATCCTCTTCTGGTTGAACGGCAGGATGAGGGAGGGACGATGCAAGGCATCGGCAATGCGCTTTTCGAAGAGATGATCTTCAGCGAGGGGCATCTCGTCACCGACTCGTTGCTGGATTACCGCATTCCCAGTTTCCTGGACCTGCCGCAGGACATGGCCTGCATCCTCGTGGAGAACGGGGATGGGCCGGGACCGTTTGGCGCTAAGGGCTGCGGCGAGGGCTCGCTGGCCGCCATTCCCGCCGCTATCGTAAACACGTTGGCCGATGCCGGCGTTCACATGAACGAGCTTCCCCTTACACCCGAGCGAGTCTGGACCAGTATTCAAACATCGGTAGGCAAAGGCGGGGACACTGAGCGTGGTCCCTAGAGCTAATTGCGGACTCGCTCCCTTGTCCCTTCCACTCGCTTTCCAGCATCAAGAAGAGGAGACAGCAGGCATGACAAGCACGGACAGCGTAACTGCAACGACCAGCGACAAGGCGTCCAGAATCAAACGAGCAGCGGTCATCGGCACCGGAATCATGGGTCCAGGCATGGGTGCGGTTCTGGCGCGCTGCGGCATTGACGTGGCGATGTACGACATCAAGGAAGAGGCTCTGCAACGGGCCAAGGCAGCGGCGCACCTAGCCGACGGTGTGCTGGATCGCCTCGATACCCCTCGGGTGGAGGGTGGCTCTCTGCACTTTACCGCTGATTTGGCGGATGCGCTACGCGATGCTGACCTGGTGGTGGAAGCCATCCCGGAAAAGATCGAGATGAAGCATGAGATCGTCAAGCAGATTGAAGAGGCGGTCCGTTCCGACACGATCATCGCCTCAAATACGTCAGGCATTCCGATTACCACCATTGCCAGTGCGGCGCGCAATCCCGAGCGGGTCATTGGCATGCACTGGTCGAATCCGCCGCACCTCATTCCCATGATCGAGGTCATTCCGGGTGACGAGACCTCGCAGGAGACAATTGACACCGCAGTGGGACTGGTGAAGCGCGTCGGCTATCACCCGGTGGTTGAGCGCGAGGTGCCGGGCTTCGTCGAGAATCGTATTCTCTATGCGATCATGCGCGAGGCGCTGGACCTCGTCGATCGCGGCATCATCTCGCCCGAAGGTATGGATCTCAACGTTCGTTGGGGCATCGGCTACAAGCTCGCGGTGATCGGCCCCATGGAACTGCTCGACATGGCGGGTCTCGACACCTATCAGAACGTGGGTTCGTACCGCAACCCAGATCTGTCCAAATCGAGCGATGTCTCGACCACAATCAAAGAGCGGGCAGCACAGGGAAAACTCGGGATGAAGACCGGTAGCGGACTGTACGACTACACGCCGGAACAGATACAGGAGCTGGGGGCGGCGCGCGCCCGCAAACTCGTAGCGGTGCGCAAGGCACTCGAGAACGCGTAGGAGAAGGCGCCGTGAAAATTTATCTGCTCTCCAGCGGAACGCTCGTTCTCGATCACTCCCACATCTACTGGAACATTGGACCGGGTCAGGAGGTTCGGTTTCCGGTCTACAGCGTCCTGATCGATCATCCCGAAGGGTTGTTTCTCTTCGACACCGGCTATGATCTTGAGCACGTGCGTCGCGTCCTGCCCTTTGAGAAGCCGGAGCAAACACCAAGCGAAACGATTCCCGAGCAACTCAAGCTAGCGGGTTACTCGCCGGACGATGTCACCG
>JBPCKK010000101.1:0-12895 GCA_051004335.1 Chloroflexota bacterium | reverse complement strand
ACATGGATGATTGGATGATCTCCAAGAGGCGCTATTGGGGTCTTGCCCTCCCCTTCTGGATCTGTCCGAACGAGCATTTGCAGGTGATCGGCGGAAAAGAAGAGTTGTTCGATCGCGCTACCAGCGGATTGGAAACGCTCGAGTCACCACACCGTCCCTGGATCGACGAGGTACGGATGCCGTGCCCCGAGTGCGGCGAAGAAGCTACCCGTATTCCCGACGTGGGCAATCCCTGGCTCGATGCCGGCATCGTTCCGTTCTCCACGCTGCACTACGATAGTGATCCGGCCTACTGGCGGGATTGGTTCCCGGCGCAGCTCATCACAAAGAGCTTCCCCGGGCAATCCCGCAACTGGTTTTACTCAATGCTCGCCATGAGCACCGTGCTGGTCGACAGGAATCCCTTTGAGACCGTACTGGGCTATGCTCTGGCTCGCGACCAAAGCGGACGCGAGATGCACAAGAGCTGGGGCAATCTCATCCCCTTTGACGAAGCGGCTGACCGATCCGGCGCCGATGTGATGCGCTGGCTGTTCTGCTTGCACAATCCCGAAGCCAACCTGAACTTTGGGTGGGAGTCGTTGGACGAGGTCAAGCGGCGCCTCCTGGTGCTGTGGAACACCTACAGCTTTTTCGTTACGTATGCCAACGTGGACGGCTGGAAGGTCGACGACGAGGCGCCGCCCATCGAGGAGCGGGCACTGCTCGATCGATGGATACTGGCTCGACTGCATGAAGTGACCACCACGGTGCGAGCCTGTCTCAACCAGTACGATTCCATGAACGCGGCCCGCGCAATCGAACGGTTCATCGAGGATTTGTCGACATGGTACGTGCGCTTGAGCCGGCGACGGTTCTGGAAAGCGGAGAATGACGCGGATAAGGTGGGCGCTTACGCTACTTTGTACGGCTGCCTCACGGGGCTAGCGGAGTTGCTTGCGCCGTTCATGCCATTTGTGGCTGAAGAGCTATACGGAAACTTGGTCGCCGGCCAGATAGCGGGCGCGTCCCCCAGCGTGCACCTCACCGACTATCCAGTTGCGGATATTTCGCTCGTCGAAAACGACCTTCTCATCGCTATGGGGGCTGCGCAGCAAGTGGTTTCATTGGGCCGCGCCGCGAGGGATCGAGCCAACCTTAACGTGAGGCAGCCCTTGGCCCGGATCTCGCTAAAGACGCCTGATCAGGCGGCGGCGCGTGCCGTCGAACGCGTGCGGGCGATCATCTTGCAAGAGCTGAACGTCAAGGAATTGGTTCTGGTCGGACCTGAGGAAGAGTTTGCCGAGTATTCGATTCGGCCGAACCTGCCGGTACTGGGTCCACGCTTTGGCAAGCAGATTCCGCAGGTTCGACAGGCGCTCGCTGAACTGGATCCGCGCGCCGTGGCCGCCGCGGCGGCGCGAGGACACACGATCACTCTTGCGCTGAATGGCTCGATGGTGGAACTGGAGCCCAGCGATATCCTCGTCGAGGCGCGTGAGCGTGAGGGCTTTGCCGCCATGGCGGAGAACGGCTATCTGGTTGCGCTGGAAACACGATTGACGCCGGTTTTGGTTCGAGAAGGCTTAGCTCGTTCCGTGGTTCGGCACGTCAACAACTGCCGTCGCGAAGCCGGTTTCCAGGTGGAGGATCGCATCACCACGCGCTACGAGGCCTCCCCCGAGCTGGCGGCGGCAATTGAGGCCCACGCCGGCTACATCCGCGCGGAGACGCTTACCGCGGAACTGATCCCCGGCCGGCCAACCGGAGAAGGTTTCCCGTGTCAAGCGCGGATCAACGATGAACAACTCGGCATTGAACTGCGACGTGTTGAAAGGAGTAGCGTTTGACATGGTACGAGTTCCCAGTCCTCCAGTTGTAACCGCGGCAACCGCCGGCTTTGTCGCCGGTGTCCTCGTGGCACTGGTCGCCACCGGTGTGGTGACGCGCTCCTCCCATAGCTCGGCGGCTCCGTTGCCCACACCGCCGCCGGTGCGGTCGTCCGTGCTCACCGACCGGGTTCGGCATATTGTGACGCGGGAGTTAGGTCCGCTCACCAACCAGCGGCTGCCCCGCCTGGTATCACTCCAACTAACGCCGGCGCTCATTCAGCACAGCAGGCTCCCGGCAGTTGTGAGCGACCGATATCAATCAGTCCGGGTTATCTTTCGTCTTAACAACCATCCTCTCGGGCCAAGCTGGCGACTGAAGGCGGCCAAGGCAGATGTGTTCGGCGTCATGGACGCGCTCTACAGCAGCAACCTGCCGATATATAACATTGAGTTGATTGGCCGCTTCGCCGTGCCCAAGGGGAAGCAGACCTACGAGACCCGCGTCATGGTCGCCATTATGAGCTACCGCAATTCGACTCGTCTGCCGTGGAAGCACTGGGGACGGGAAAACGAGGCGCTCCTTTGGAAAGATCTGAGCTACCACTGGCTCGATCCTCGCTTCGCCTAAACCAAGCCGTCGAATTCCTGAATTGACGGAGTCCACCTCCAGCCGGACGACCGGAGACCTAGAGGGTGCCCAGGCCTGCGTCTACCGGTTGGACAACTGACCATAACAAGACAATGCGTGGATAACTACTGACAAACAGGGCGTGTTTTCCACAGTTTACGAGGCATTGTCCACAATTGTCTACTCATTGCCGTATAGAATACTCCGAATTTCGAGCACCTCATTCCGCAATTGGTGATCGTGGTCCATACAGCCACCAATCTTATCCCAGCCGTGCATGATGGTCGTGTGGTCGCGTCCGCCCAGTAGTTGGCCAATCTGTTCCAGGGAGACCGTGGTCTCCTCGCGAACGAGATACATCGCGACCTGTCGAGGTGTAACTATCGTCTTGTCGCGGCCTTTCCCCTTCATGTCCTGTAGCGAGACGCTGTAATACTGGGCCACGCACTCGATGATGGTTTGCGGGGTAAGCTGCGCGCGCCGCGGGCCGCTCAAGCTGTCGAGAGCAGCGGCCGCCAGATCGACAGTGAGATGGCGTTCGTTGAGGGCGGCATAGGCGACTATGCGGTTGAGGCTGCCTTCCAGCTCGCGGATGTTTTTCGTAACGCGCCGTGCAAGATACTGCACCACATCTGGTGGAACCGGTAGATCCTGGCGCTCAGCCTTTGATCGCAGAATAGCGATCCTGGTCTCGAAGTCGGGAGACTGAATATCGGCAATCAAGCCCCATTCGAATCGTGAACGCAGTCGCTCGGCCAGCGGATTGAGGTCACGTGGTGGTTTGTCGCAGGTCATGGCGATCTGCATGCTACTTTCGTGCAACGCATTGAATGTATGAAACAGCTCTTCCTGCGTGCTTTCCTTGCCGCTGATGAACTGGATATCGTCAATCAGCAGCATATCCACACTTCGATAGTGTTCGCGAAAATCATCGGACGTGCCATCGCGGATCGCCTTTATCAGGTCATTCATAAATCGCTCAGAGGTCGTGTACAGAACGCGGTAATCTGGGTAGTCACGCCGCACTCGATGACCGATTGCATGGAGCAAGTGGGTCTTGCCCAGACCGACGCCGCCGTAAATAAAGAGCGGATTGTAGGTAAGGCCTGGCCTAGTAGCCACAGCCGCCGCCGCGGCGTGGGCGAATTTGTTGTGTTTGCCGACAATAAAGTCGTCGAAGGTGTACCGGCCGTTTAACTCACCGGGCCCAGTAGTGAATAAGGTAGTCGCTCCTCCCGCGTTCATACGCTTCCCCCTCTTTCCGTTTCGCACCGCCAACTCACTCACTACCGTAAACCGGATATCCAACTCCGGCCTGCCGACCTCACCGAGCGTCTTACGGATCACTGTGGACAATCGCTGCTCCAGCCACTCGCGTCCAAAGGTAGTGGGCACGCCAATGAAGAGCGTGTTGTTGACGCAGTCCAGACCGCGCGTGGGCCTCAGCCAGTTGTCGAAGTTTGCCGGCGTCATGGTTGGCTGAAGTCGTGAGAGGACGGAACGCCAGACGATCTGTGCTTCCATGCTGTCGCTCCGCAGGTCTGATTTTCGAAGAGAAGCCGTAAGAGGTAGGTGCGGTCATCGTAACAAACCCGCTGATCCACGGCAATGCGAACTTTTGAGCCGAATGGCGACACGAGTGCCGCCATAAACCCACATATAGCGGTTGCATCCGGCGCCGTAAATGCATCTTGTGGATTGATACAACCGGCGCGTTCGAAATTTCTCGAAAATTAGTTTTGTACTTGGCAACGCAAATTGCCTACCCTCCGACCCACCGCAGCGCGCGTAACACCGACGAGAGATCGTCCGGCAGTGGCGCGGAAAAAGACAACTCCTCTCCGCTACTCGGCGAACGCAGACGGAGGCGATGCGCATGCAGAAATTGGCGCGTCAACCCGTGTACCTCCGGGCCGGCGTAGTGAGTGTCGCCGGCGACGGGATGACCGGCAGCCGCGAAATGGACCCGGATTTGGTGCGTCCGGCCCGTTTGTAAGGTTGCTTCGACTAGGTCAAATCCGCGGAGTGATTCAGTGACGCGGTATTCGGTGCGCGCCGGTCGCGGCACCGAACCATACGTGGCCATGCGTTTTCGGTCGTGCGGGTCCCGACCGATGGGTGCGTCGATTATCCCTTCGTCCGGCATCAGATGTCCCCGGACGAGCGCCGTATAGTGACGACCCGCCGCATGCATGGCGATTTGTCGCTGGAGTGAAGCATGCGCATCGGGGTTCAGAGCCACAACCAACAGGCCTGACGTGTCCTTGTCGAGGCGGTGAACAATACCGGGTCTTTCCGCTGCTCCGACGAAGCGCGCTTGTGGAAAGCATGCGGCCAGGGCGTTGGCCAGGGTGCCACCGCTATGGCCGGGAGCGGGGTGCACCACAAGGCCGGCGGGCTTATTAATCACCGCGAGGTCGCTGTCCTGATAGACGATGTCGAGCGGGATCTCTTCCGGCAGCGCCGCAAATGATGGACCACGGAGCACGGTCACCTCGATCTCGTCGCCGGTGACCGGACGGATCGCCGGCTTGGTTGGCGCGCCGTTAATGAGGACGTAGCCGTCGTGGATAAGCGCTTGGGCGGCCGAGCGTGAAAGTCCATCGATCCGGCCGGCGATGAGATGATCGAGTCGGTCGCCGGATTCCGCCGCCTCGACGATGATCCTGTGGAGATCGGTCATGAGGAATTCGCGGAACTGTCCAGTACCGAATAGAGGGCAAGCGCGCAGACACCAATCACTATTGCGCTGTCCGCCAGGTTGAAGACCGGCCACCACCGTAGATCCACGAAATCCACGACGTAGCCCAACCGCAGACGATCGAGGACATTGCCCAGGGCGCCACCAAGGACGAGCCCAAGCCCGAGCCGCGCCAACAGCGGAGCGCGAGATATCCGTCTGTGATAGGCGAGAATACCGCCGGTTACCAGTAGCGCAACGAGGATGAAGATTCCACCTTCCTGCCGTAGGATGCCAAACGCGGCGCCCTGATTGCGGGTGAAGTCGAGGCGGACGAGGCCGCCGAAGAGATCAATACTATTGCCGCTGGCGAGACCGCGACGCACCAGCGCCTTGCTCACCTGGTCAATAAGCAGCACGCCAGCACCAACCAGGAGCACGACGCCGAAGCGCCAGCCGGTGTGCTGATGAGCGCTCGGGACGGGCACCGAGGGCGCAGGTTGCATTACTACTGTCGGCCGGCGGTTACCGGCATAGCCTGGACCGCCGTGTCCGCATGGTGATGATCGAATGTTTCCCCTTTCGACAAACCTATTGGCCTTCCGGTCGTCCCCGTGTTGAGCGCGGTCCGCTGTAGCGCGGACCGCCGTGTCCGCGTGGGTCGTGGTCGGACATGCTCCCGCCCGGCGATACGCTTGCGAATGTGTCGCCGGGTTATCGAGGCTGTTCGCCGGGAGGAACCGGTTCTTAGGCCGACCACGCGGACGCGGCGGTCCGCGCTACATTTGGATGACGGCACCGGAATGGTCGTGACAAGGGGAGGAATTCGAAAGACTATGCGTATTGCCATGCTTGGTCCTGTGTCGTGGAGAACGCCTCCGCGGCAATACGGAGCCTGGGAGACGGTAGTCAGCAACCTCACGGAAGGCCTCGTGCAACGGGGATACGACGTTACTCTATTTGCCACCGCCGATTCCCTAACGGAAGCCCGGCTCCATGCCATTGCCCCACGTTCATATTCGGAAGATTCTACTCTCGATCCCAAGGTCTGGGAGTTCCTGCAGATCTCGGAAGTGATGGAACGGGCAGGCCAGTTCGATCTCATCCACAGCCATTACGACTTCATGCCGCTCACCTACTCACGACTGATCTCCACGCCAATGTTGACCACAGTGCACGGCTTCTCCCTTGATCAGTTCCGACTGGTCTATCGGAAGTATCGCGATACCTATTTTGTGTCGATAAGCGACGCCGATCGAGATCCGTTCCTGCGGTACGTGGCCACGGTCTATAACGGCATCCGACTCGAGGATTTTACTTTCCAACCCGACCCCGGCGAGTACCTGGCCTTTGTGGGCCGTATCCATCCCGACAAAGGAGTGCACCTCGCTATTGACCTTGCTGAGCGTTGCGGGCGCCCGCTACGCATAGCCGGCATCATCCAAGACGAGGAGTATTTCGAGGAGAAGATCAAGCCGCGTCTCTCGGATCGCATTGAGTTCGTAGGACCAGTGGGCCCGCCGGAGCGCGACCGCTTGCTCGGGGGCGCCTGGGCTAGTCTCCATATGACCACGATAGCGGAGAGATTCGGGCTCGCCATGGCGGAGTCGATGGCGGTGGGGACGCCGGTCATCGGGATGGATCTCGGTTCGGTCCGCGAGGTGGTGGAGGACGGCGTGACCGGCTATGTCGTGGAGTCGTTGGATGATGCTGTCGCCGCCTGTGACCGCGTCGCCAGGATCAGTCGCGAGGCCTGCCGCGAACGTGTACAGCGGTTATTCTCAGTCGAAGCCATGGCGGACGGGTATCTGTCCGTCTATAGACAGATCCTCGGAGACGTCGTCCAGCCAACCAACCTCCGATAGACGCCTCAGCGCGTCCGCGTGAGCGGTACGATAGGTTGAGGCACAGGGCGAAAAGCCGAGTATACGAGGAGGAATCGGATGCGGTACAAGATCGGTGTGGTCGGCGCGGGAAACGTTGGCGGGACCACAGCACAACGTCTGGCCGAACGAAACTATGCCGATATTGTCCTGTTGGACATCCCGGCGGCCGAGGGCGTCGCCAAAGGCAAGGCGCTCGACATCCAGGAGAGCGGACCGGTGTTGGGCTACGACACCCGGCTGACCGGCGGCTCCAGCCACGACCTGCTGCAAGATTGCGATCTCGTGGTGGTAACTGCTGGCTCGCCGCGCAAGCCGGGCATGAGCCGCGATGATCTCGTAGTGACCAATCAAAACGTGATGAATGAGTGGGGTGGGGCGATCAGCCGCTACGCCGCCCATGCTGTGGTGATCGTCGTGACCAATCCCTTGGATGCCATGGCTCAGGCGATGTATCACGCTACCGGCTTCCCCCGAGAGCGCGTGCTGGGCATGGCCGGTGTGCTGGACTCTGCCCGCTTCCGCACGTTCATCGCCGAGGAACTCAACGTCTCGGTTGAAGACGTTACCGCCTTTGTTCTGGGCGGCCACGGTGACACGATGGTGCCGCTGCCCCGCTACTCAACGGTCGCCGGAATCCCCCTGCCCGTTCTGATGCCGGAAGATAGGATCGCCGCACTGGCGGAACGAACAGCAAACGGCGGAGCCGAGATCGTGAATCTTCTGAAGAGTGGCAGCGCCTATTACGCTCCGTCGGCCTCCGTCCTAGCGATGGTCGACTCGGTCGTGCTCAATCAGCGGCGCGTGCTCCCCTGCTCGGTCTACCTGCACGGAGAGTACGGCTACAGTGGGCAGTTCCTCGGTGTGCCCTGTAAACTCGGCGTCGGCGGATTGCAAGGCATCCTTCAGATCGAGTTGAGTCCGGAGGAACAGTCGGCCCTCGACAGCTCCGCTGCCTCCGTCCGCGAGTTGCTGGCCGTAATGAAACTGCCTATCGGAAAGGAAAGCGCGCCGGCGTAGGATGCCCTGGTACGATAGGCGGGGATCAATTTTGGTCCTCGCGAAAGGGTAGTGGATGTTTCCAGACGAGGCCCGTTTTCGGCGGCACAAGGGCGCTTGTCCCTATTACCGGGAAAACTGGGTGCATGGTGATCAACATACCGAGCAAGGCGATGTTTTGCTCTATGAGGTGTACTGCCTGAAGGGCTGGCCGCCGGAATCTCGGCCGGACCAAGACAGATGCATGTGCAGCGAAGCCCGTTGCTGGCGCAATGGAGAGAGCCATCGCGTTACGCCGGAAGAGAGCGCGCGCCGACGCGAAACGCAGTCAGCCTAATATTCGCCCGCGAACGGCCGTAGGGTGCGACCGGAGCACTCTCTGGTCTCCGTACCGCCCGGGTGCCGAGCAACGTGGGCTACCCCGCCTTGGTGGAACCGCACGCAGATTCAAAACTCCGCGGCCAGCGCTCCCAGCCGCGACGCAATCGCCCGTAATCGGTGTTTCAGCGCGAAGAACGTTGGGTCGTCCGCCGCCACTGCCGGACGCGTGGCCTGTAACTCTTCAATATCGGCGACGAGCGTGATGAGATCGGCGGAGAGGCTCCAGTAGTCCTCCAGACGGTCAGGCGCGATCTGTGCGTCGGTGGCTAGCAACTCCATGGCGCGGGCCTCCTGGAGGAGCTGACCGATCTCGGAACGCGGTGCACGTGGCATAGATCCATGATGGGGAAGAATGCCTCGCGAGCACAAGCCATTGACCGGTTAGCCGTGCACTACACGTATAATATCTCGCCTCCGGCCCGGAGCCAGAGATTCTTTATGTAATGGGACCGGCTGCAATCCGGCAGGGGAAGAGCAAGAGGTAAAGGATACCCAGTATGCGGGCGCTTATCAGTGTTTACGACAAGATGGGGATCCTTGATTTTGCCACCGGTTTGCGCGAGATGGACGTGTCCATTGTCGCCACCGACGGCACCTTCGAATTCTTGCGTGAAAACGGCGTCGAGGTGGAAACGGTCTCCAGCGTCACCGATTACCCCGAGATTCTCGGCGGGCGGGTGAAAACGCTTCACCCTAATATTTTCGGCGCGATTCTGGCCGATCGAAGCAACGGCGAGCACAACGCCACCCTCGATGAACGCAACCTCCAGCCTTTCGATTTGGTGGTGGTCAATCTCTACCCTTTTGTTGATGTCATGTCCGGAGCGCGCGCCTCGCGAGAGGACGCCATCGACTACATAGATATCGGTGGCTCCGCCCTGATCCGGGCGGCGGCCAAGAATCACCGCGATGTCACCGTGGTGGTTGACCCCGAGGACTACGAAGACGTGCTTGCTGAGCTCTACCGGTACCGGGCGAACAAGGACAAAACTCGGCGTCGGCTGGCGGCCAAGGCCTTCGCTCATACCTCGGCCTACGACGCCTATGTAACGTCGTACTTCCTCGGCGGAGAGGACGAGCCGTTTCCCCAGGCGTTCGCCATCCCGCTGTACAAGATCCAGGATCTTCGCTATGGCGAAAATCTGCACCAGCGTGCTGCGCTGTACGGAGACACACCTCCCTCGCGTGAGCTCAGTCCGCCCCGTACGGTGGCCACCGCCGAGCAGCTTCACGGCAAAGAGCTCTCGTTCAATAACTTGCTCGATCTGGATGCCGCCTGGTCCATGGTCTCGGACTTTTCGGCGCCGACTGTTGCCATCGTCAAACATACGAATCCAACCGGAATTGCCTCCGACAAAGACCTGCGCGCGGCATATAACCGGGCGTTTGAAGGCGATTCGCAAGCAGCCTATGGAGGAATCATCGCGGTGAATCGACCGCTGGATGAGGCCACTGCCCAGGAAATCGTTCGGATGTATTTCGAGGCGGTGATTGCCCCATCGTTTGCGCCGCCCGCCGTCCAAATCCTGTCACGGAAGAAGGCAATTCGCCTGCTTAGCGTCCGCGCCGACGACCACGGTCGCGTCCAGAACGTGTCATGGATACCGTACGCCAATCTCGACTTCAAGCGCGTGGACGGCGGTTTCCTTATGCAGACGCGCAATCGCGCGTCGGATCCGTCGACGTCGATGCAGGTGGTCTCCAAGCGGCAGCCCACATTGGAGGAACTTACCGACCTGCACTTCGCCTGGCGAGCAGTGAAACACGTGAAGTCCAATGGTATTGTCCTGGCCAAGCGACTGGCGCTCGTTGGCGTGGGCGCGGGGCAGATGAGTCGGGTCAACGCTGTCGATCTGGCCGTTCGCATGGCCGATGATCGAGCGCGCGGCTCTGTTCTGGCCTCGGATGCCTACTTCCCCTTCCCCGATGGCGTTGAGCGCGCGGTGGAAGCGGGAGTGACGGCGATTATCCAGCCCGGTGGGTCAATTCGGGACAGTGACGTGATTGAAGCCGCCGACAAGGGTGGAGTGGCCATGATCTTCACCGGCCTGCGGCATTTCAAACATTAGCCCGCGTTGCTTCAACTCGTCTCCTCCCGTACACTGAGCCGGTACGTCCTTGCGGCGACCACACCTGTATTTGGAGGAGAGCGATGGTTATGTTTCCCCGACGTTCCGTGCTTCTTACCGGCTTCGTCCTGGCGTCCTGCACGCTGGCCGGTTGCGGCTCCAGTTCATCGAGCAGTAACCCGACATCTACCCCCGCTGCGGCGCCGGGACCCGCCAAGTCGGCAAATACGGCCTCGCTAGGGTTGATGTCGCCCGGCACGCTGACTGTAGGCACCGATCCGACCTATCCGCCCATGGAATCCGGTGACATCAACAATCCGGGAACGTGCGTTGGCGCCGATGTCGACCTCGCCCAGGCCCTGGCCATGCAGATGGGGCTCAAGGGTGCGCATATGGTTAAGGGCTCGTTTGATACCCTACTTGTGGCCATGGACGCTAAGCGCTATGACGTTGTTATGTCGAGCATGAATGATACTCCGGCGCGTGCCAAGACGCATGCCTTTGTCGATTACATGACGGCCAGCGAGGGAATCCTGGTCAAGAAAGGCAGTCCGATACATGCCGATAATTACAGTGCGTTGTGCGGCAAGACGGTCACCGTGCAGCGTGGCACCACGGAGTTGGATGGACTGACTCAGGCCAACAAAACGTGTAAGAGTAAGATCACGATCTTGCCGTTTACCGGCGACACAGACGCCTACCAGGCCTTTGCCGTGGGACATTCGGACGCCTATACCTCCGATCTGCCGGTCATTGCCAACTACATCAAGCTGCATCCCGGCGTGTACAGGCAGGCCGGGAAGGCGATCACAGCAGGTGAAAAGTACGGTATCGCCCTGCGTATGGGCGATACCGCGCTTAAAGCGGCCCTGACGAAGGCGCTCGCCGCGATCCGCGCGAACGGTAAGTACGCCGCCATTCTGAAGAAATGGGGAGTCGGCGGAGCCAGTCTCCGTTAACCATCCAACGGATTAATGGGCGGGGGCGGTTGCGCCTCCGGCTTCCCAGATCGAGAGGGAAGGAGCGCGTCCCGTGATCTTCGATCCGTCCATCTTCTGGCGCTTCCTTTTTTATGCGCCGATTGTGCAGGGCGCCGAACTTACTATCTTCATGGCAGTGATCTCGCAGATCATCGGCACGGTGTTGGGGCTCTTTCTGGCGCTGGGCCGGTTGTCTCGGAGCCGGCTGCCTATTTTCCGCTGGCCGGCGGACGCGTTTATCTGGTTCTTTCGCGGCACCCCGCTGCTGGTCCAGATCATCTTCGTCTACGATGCGATTCCGCAGATGACCACGCAGCACATTGTGCTGGGCATCGTCACCTCGGCAATCGTTGCCCTCTCGCTCAACGAGGGCGCCTACATGGCGGAGATTATTCGGGCGGGGATCGGCTCGGTGGATGCCGGCCAAGTCGAAGCGGCTAAGGCACTGGGCATGACCTATCCGCTGTTGATGCGTCGCATCGTGCTGCCGCAGGCCGTGCGCTTCATCATTCCTCCCTTTGGCAATGAGTTCATAAGCATGCTGAAGAACACCTCACTGGCCACCGTGATTGCCGCCCCTGAGTTGCTCGGCGCCACGCAACTGGTCTACGACGCGAACTCGCGGTACTTCGAACTCTTGACTGATGCCAGCGTGTGGTACCTGGCCATGACGACGGTGGCCACCGTGGTCCAGCGCCGCATCGAACGCCGGCTGGAGTTCCGCCTCCTGCCTCGTCAGCGGGGATTTTTCGCCTTTGCCATGCCGGGATCGCGCCGTGGCTAGCGCGGCTCGCGACGAAGCTGCGCGTCCGATGGTAGACGTGCGGGACGTGCACAAGCGCTTCGGGCAGTTGGAGGTGCTGAAAGGGATAAGCCTTTCGGTGGACAAGGGCAAGACCGTGGTCATCATCGGTCCCAGTGGCTCGGGGAAGAGCACGCTACTGCGTGCCATCAACCACCTCGAAACAATCGAGGGCGGTCGTATTTATGTCGACGGCAATCTCATTGGCTACCGGGAAGTAAATGGAACTCTGCGCCAACTACCGGAGCGTGTCGTGGCCCGCCAGCGGCGAGAGATCGGCATGGTGTTTCAGCGATTCAATCTATTTCAACACATGACCGCACTACAGAATGTCATGGAGGCGCCAGTGCGTGTCCTCGGCATCCCAAAAGCGAAGGCTCGGGCGAAGGCAGTCGAGCTCTTGGACATGGTGGGGCTATCGGATAAGCACGTTAACCATCCCCATCAGCTCTCCGGGGGCCAGCAGCAGCGCGTAGCCATCGCCCGCGCCCTCGCCATGGAACCGAAGGTCATGATGTTCGACGAGGCAACTTCCGCCCTCGATCCGGAACTGGTGGGCGAGGTGCTGATCGTTATGGAGCGGCTGGCCCATTCCGGCATGACCATGGTGGTGGTGACCCACGAAATGGGCTTTGCCCGCGAGGCTGCCGACGAAGTGATCT
>JBPCKK010000100.1:0-7240 GCA_051004335.1 Chloroflexota bacterium | reverse complement strand
CCGTTATCTCCGCACTATCGCGGCCCGCCTGCTCAGCGCCCCGCTTAATTTCCGCTATTGCCCACGTGACGTACTCGGCCGTTGCTCCCACATTGAGCAACACGCCGTCGGCCATGCGTCCGGCTAGACGCAGCGTGCGTGGCCCCATGGCGGCAAAGAAGATCGGCACGTGCCTGCCTTCCGACGAAGTTTGGAGACGCGCACGTTGGTACTGGAAGCGCTCGCCGGCATAGGTAACTTCGTCACCGCGGAGCAGGGCACGCACAATCTCGGCGGACTCACGCATTACCCGCACCGGTGGCCCATGGATGATCCCCATTTGCTCCTCGATCAAGTGAGGTGAACTGCTCCCCATCCCGAGGACGGCCCGTCCCCGGCTCAACTCGTCCAGCGTGACCACCGCCATGGCCACGGAGGTGGGATTGCGCGTGTAGGGATTGATCACGCCAGTCGCCAGTCGGATTCGTTCCGTGGTTGCCGCGGCTCCCGCTAAGAGCTGGAATGCATCGCGACAGCCTATGTCCTCGGCAACAAAGGCGATCTCGGCGCCCAGCCCCTCCGCCCGCTCGACCCCGTCGATGACCTCGAGGGCGGGCCGGCAGTTGGAGATGCCGAGACCAAAGCGCTCGGTCATGCCTGGGCCTTGTGCTCCGCGTAGCGCCGCGCGATCAAGGCATAGAAGCGCTCTTTGAAGCCGGCCACATCGAACGCCTGGGCATGCGCCCGCACCACACACGGATCAAAGTGATCCTCGAATCGTGCCAGCGTACCGGCCAACGCTGCTACCGTTTGCTCAGTAAAGAACTCTCCGGTCTCGCCGTCCTTCACGGTCTCCAGCGCTCCGCCAGCGCCGTAGGCGATGACCGGACGCCCGCTGGCCTGCACTTCCAGCGGCGTCAGACCAAAATCTTCCTCACCGGGCAAGATAAATGCCCGGCAGTGTGCCATCTGGCGACGCACCTCTTCAGCCGGCACACGGCCGAGAAAGCGCACAGTTGGGCCAGCGCGCTCCTGCAAACGGGTACGATCCGGGCCATCACCCACCACATGGAGCGGGAGACCCAGGCGGGTGCAGGCGTCAACCGCCAAATCTATACGCTTGTACGGCTGCAATCGGGAAGCTACGAGGAAGAAGTCACCGACGTCTTTTGCCGGCTGAAAGAGACTTGTGTCCACTGGTGGTTGGATCACGTCGCTCTCCCGACGGTAATACTTGCGAATTCGGCGCTGCGCGTTGAACGAGCCCGCCACGAAATAGTCGACGCGTTGCGCCGCGGCCTGGTCCCAGACCCGAAGAGGCGTGGCGACCAACGGCAAGATGGCCCGGCTACCCAGCGGTAACCGCTCATACTCAACGTACTCGTGGTACATCCAGAGAAAACGCGTGGGATTGTGGCAGTAACAGATGTGGCAGGTGTCTGGCCGGGTTATGACACCTTTGGCAAATGCAGTGGTGCTGCTCAGGACGAGATCATACTCTGAGAGGTCAAACAGCTCAAAAGCCGTGGGGTACAGCGGGAGGAGTGCCTTGGCCGTGCGCAGCCGCGGCGAGAGATGCTGCATGAATGACGTGCGGATATCGGGTAGTTTCCAACTTGCCGGCATGCGTTTGGCATCGTACACCGACGTGTAGATGGGCGCACCGGGAAACATCTCGACGAGCACTTCCACCACATTCTCCGCGCCTCCCTGCTGATTGAGGAAGTCGTGGACCAGGGCAACGCGCAGAGATTTCAGGCTTTCCGGTACGTTCACAGAACTGGCGATACTTGGCGCGAACCCAGAGCAACAGCAGACCGGGAGGTCCCATTGGGTAACTGCTCAGAGATTATGAGGCGAGCGACGCGTAGCGCACCATCCTGTGTAGTCGCATCCCTCGTGGACGTGCGTCCCTCCGGTCGTTGCATCACCCGTGGATGCGCTCCTCTCCCATCGAGGACACGCGCATCCATGAAGGATGCGACTACATTCACCGGGTAGCCAAATGCCCACGTGGATGCTCGTCCGCCTTGGCACTCGCATCTCTGGTGGATGCGCGTCTCCTGCGTCACGACACGCGCATCCATGAAGGATGCGACTACATGGATCACCATACAGAAGGCCGACCGATCTCACGCAAGGTGAGCACGTACCACATTGTGTCTCCCCCGAGTGATGACGAACTAGGACGCGGCGCGGACCGGCTCGGCGTTTTCTCCCCGGTGAAGCATACGGCGAATCTCGTGATTGTGCCAGACAACGAGGATCTGACTGGCGTTGAAGATCGAACTATACGTACCGCTAATGATCCCAATGAGCATGGCTAGCACGAAGTAGCGAATGGCCTCGCCGGTGAACAGGAAGACAGCAAGCAGCGTCAGCACCACAGTGAACGAGGTGTTGATCGAGCGCACAAACGATTGCAGGATGCTGTGGTTCACTATCTGATCGAACGATTCACCGGTACGTCGCCCCAGGTTTTCGCGGATTCTATCGAAGATAACGATCGTATCGTGGACCGAGAAGCCGATGATGGTGAGCATGGCGGTGACAAACGGGGCGTCCACCTCAACATGCAAGAGCACGCCCAGGATGGAGAAGATACCGAGGACCACCAGCACGTCATGCAGCATGGCGATTAGCGCGGCGACGCCGAAGCGAACCGGGTGCGGGGCATTGCGGAAGGCGAAGGAAATGTAGAGCAGAATAGCGACTGCCGCGGCGAGCACGGCAATGATGGCCTGTTGCGTTAGCTGTGAGGCGACAGTGCCGCTGACCGAGGCGTGCGAGACAATGCCCTTCGCCCCCGGATATGCCTGCTTGATCGCAGTCTGGATCTTCGAGTTCTCGGCAAGTGTAGTTTCTTTGGTGCGAACTAAGTACTGGCAGTCAGTCGGGCAGCCCTTGGTGGAGACAATGGCCTGCACGTAGTCGACGGTTGGCAGCACCTTGGTAATCGCGCTGGCGATACCAGCGGACTGGTTGGCTTTGGGAACGGAGATGGTGAGTTCGGTGCCGCCGGTAAAGTCAGTGCCGAGGCGCAGGTGCGCGGTGACTAGCGAGATCGTGCCTGGAACGATGATGATCAGCGACAGGAGGAAGTACCAGTAGCGCTTCCCGACGATATTAAACAACGGATCCTCCTACCGCCGGTGGCTCGATACCGTACAGAGCGGGATTCCTCGCCGAGCCGGAGAGAACCAACAGGCGCAGGAACGTGTGAGAGACGAAGACGGCGGTGAGCATGCTCACGATTACGCCGATAAAAAGCGTGGTGGCGAATCCGGTGATGACGGTGGCGGCAAAGTTGTGGCCGAACCAGAACAGGATGACCGTGGTGATCAATGTTGAGGCGTTGGAGTCGCGGATGGATGGCCAGGCGCGGCGGAAGCCGGACTCCACGGCGGCGCCCAGAGTCTTGCCGGAGCGCAGCTCTTCCCGTAACCGCTCAAAGATGAGCACGTTGGCATCCACCGCCATGCCGATGGAGAGGATGAAACCGGCGATGCCGGCCAGGGTCAGGGTGACACCGATGTACTTGAAGAGGGCAAAGACGGTGAGGGAATACATGATAAGGGCGATATCAGCCAGCAAACCCGGCAAGCGGTAGTAGAGCAGCATGAAGAGGGCAACGATGATGAGCCCGATGATTCCGGCGAGCTGCGCGTCCTTGACATACTGCTGGCCCAGACTGGCCGCCACCTGCTCCGAAGAGTCCACACGGAGTTGCACCGGCAATGAGCCGTAATTGAGATAGGTAGCGATTTGCTGCGGTTCGCCAGGCGCAGTGAGTCCGTTAATCTGCGTCTGGCCCCCGCAGATGGGCTGCTGGATCTGCGGATCACTTACCACTTTGCCGTCAAGCACGATGGCTGAGTACTGATTGACGTGGCTCGTGGTGTAATTGCACCAATTGTTGTTTCCCGCGCCTTCAAGCGTGTAGTTCACCGCTGGCCCCCCCAGACTGTCCGTACCGACCTGGGCGCTGCCTCTGGTAACGTACTTTCCAGCGGTGATTATGTTCAAAACCGGCGGATTGGCTGAAGGGTTTGTCGTACCCGGTTTGGTACCTTTGGGGCAACCTTGGACCGTGGCTTCGGTGCACACCAGCTTGACCTTGGTGCCCGCGCCAAGTTGCACCGCGCCACTGTCGGTCAGAGCAAGGAAACCCGTTTTCTGGATCTGGCTAATGACTGAGTTTGTCCGAGCGTCTTTCAGGCCAGGCAGCTCAACGTTGATACAGTTGGCGCCAACGCGATTGACCTGCGGCTCCGTCACACCGAAGCCACCGGAAACACGTGACTCAATCACGTTACGCGTGGTCTCCATATCGGTGCTCGAGGGGTTCGGGTTCTTGGGACCAGTGCAGAACAGCACGCGGGCGCCGCCAGCAATATCGATGCCCTTGTTGACGGCAACTGTGTGTCCCAGAAAGTTGCCGGTGCCGGGGAGGTCCACAAAGAGAGCACAGAGAAAAACAATAAAGATGGCGACGACGGTGTAGCCGATGTGGCGCATAAGTCTTCCTTCAGCAGAACAGGCAAACTGAAGCGCCCCGGTGGGGGGCGCCTGGCTCAAAGCATCCGAGTATAGTGACTATCGTTCGGGAGGGTCAACGCCCGAGGCGCAACAGAGTCAGTTCGGGGCGTGCCCTGAAGCGAAACGGCAGCCCGGTGCACCCCAGACCGGCGTTGATGTAGACCAGGTTTCCGTTGATCATCTCCCAGCCAACATCGTGGCGGCTGTTGGAAAAACGCCGAATCAGGAACCGACGCAAGCCGGGAAGTGCTATTTGTCCACCATGGGTGTGTCCGCACAGAACCAGATCCGCACTCTCCGGGGGCAGACACTCCACAAGATCGGGCAAATGCATCAAGGCAATCCGGGGTCGCGGACTGGATTGCAGGCAGGCGAGCGCCTTCTCAAATCCCGGCTCATGGTCGGTGAGCCCGGCCACGGTGAGCGAGGCTCCGTTTACCCTCACCGTGATGAGTCGATTTCGCAGCACATGGATACCGTTCCCCTCCAGTTCAGCGGCCAGAGACTCGGCAGCGTCATCGCCGGCGTAGTAATCGTGATTGCCCAGCACGGCGAGGTTCGCCGGGCATGCCACGCGTTTCCCATTCACCCTCAGACAAGCGGCAATCGCCGCGGTGCGTGTGGCATTCGGAGCATGGCGGACAAAGTCGCCGGTATTCACCGTCAGTTGTGCTCGTGCCCCGAGAATCCGTTCACGCGCCTCGCTCACCCGAAAGGGAACCCATGCCCCGTCTCCAACATGCAGATCGGACACGTGAGTTATAACCAGCCCATCCAACTCCGCGGGCAGGCCGTTCAAGTGGACGTCGTGCATGGTTACGCGCAGCGGCGGTTGAAAGTGTGGATGAGACGTCAGCCAGGCAAGCGCGTCTTCGAGTACGCCGGGTAGCAAGGCCGGCTAGATTCGATGATCCTCGCGCAGCCGGCGAGTCGAACGACGCCCCGCAGTGCCGGCGTTCGGCTCCGCTGAGTGCTCAAGACCCAATCGTTTGTCCATGTCGCGCACCTCGACCAACTGCGAAATCCGCTGATTATCGCCGATTCGCGAGCGGAGCCGGGGCTCAATTTCGTCAGGCGAAAGATTGGTGGTGATGACCGTATCCAGCCCACCGTTGTAACGATGGTTCAGGAGTTGGTACAGCTTTTCCTGAGCCCACGGGCTGGATGTTTGTGTCCCCAAATCATCAAGGATCAACAGCGGTGTATTGCGTACCGCCTCAAATTGGTCGTCGTATTCCGTGGGACTGTTCGGGTTGAACGTTGCCCGAAGATGGTCCAGGAGATCGGGGACAATGATGAAAATCGCGGGCTGCCCCTGGGCAAGGCGGTAGTTTGCGATAGCGACGGCAAGATGCGTCTTACCGGTGCCCAATGAACCGTACAAGACCAACCAGGGAAGTTGCGCCTTCCCTTCGGCGTAGTTACGGGCAATGCGCCAGGCGGCGTCGGCGCTCAGCCTCGGTGGTGTCGTTTCGCGGTGCTTGTGACTCCAGTTTTCGAAGGTGAGGCCCCGAAGCGTGCCAAGCCCACTCCGCTCTAGCAAGGCTTGCATGCGACGCTGCTCTAATCTGCGTTGGGTACACTCGCAGGGGACAAGCACGCCAAACCGTGGATCGTCGGCGTGCACGTCGTAGCGTAGATAGCCGGCGCCGGCGCAGATGGAGCACACATTGATGGCCGGTTCGGACTCAGCCACAGGACCTCTCCCACGAACCGTCTGCGCCCGCTTAAGTATGTCGTCGAGTGACTCCATTGGGGGCTCCGCTTTTCTCCCAATTGCTCAAGATTGTCTGCACGTAGCGCCAGTTGGGCTTATTGTAATCCACTGCCTCACGGATCGCTTCCTCGATCCACTGCCGCGGGTACGACCGCTCCGCATCGCGTAATTGTTCGGCGATGAGGGGGGTAAGCGGTCCGATGAACTGCTCATACTGGGCGAAAACATTCGGCTTAAACACGCTCGCTTCTCCCTCCGGCGGGAGCCCCACGGCCTCTTCCACGCCGACATCTCCGGCGCGGATACGCTCAACATAGCCCCGGTACATGTCGGTCGCCGGCAAGAGATACACGCGTGTAGCGTCCGCCTCGCTCACGCTTAAGCGGAGGAGCCATCCATTGACCAGTGCTCGTTCCACAGTGCGTTGAGCACGCACCTCACCGGATTCAGGAGAGGTGGGACCGGCGACGGAGCGAATGACGTCAGGCGTGAGGAGTTCCGCGATCGGCACCAGCGGGTGAGATCGCTCAGCGGCGGCCAGGGCTACATAGAGCGCGATCTTCAGCTCCGCAAGATCAGTACAGCGGGCAAGCAAGTCCCGGAGATATGCGTCGTCGAGGGCATGCCGGGTCGCCAGCCCCGAAACATCACCCGGCATCGCGGACACTGAGATCAAGAAAGCGCATGAGCGAGTCCTGGTAGTACAGATGTACTTTTCCAGTAGGACCGTTGCGGTGCTTGGCCACTATGACATCAGCCACGTGCGGCCGCTCGGTTTCCTGATTGTAGACCACGTCGCGATAGATGAAGAGGACAATATCCGCGTCCTGCTCGATCGATCCGGATTCGCGCAGATCAGACAACATCGGTTCATGGTTGGGGCGCTGATCGGGTGCTCGGGAGAGCTGTGACAAGGCAAGCACCGGTACGTTCAATTCTCGTGCTACCGCCTTCAATCCGCGTGAAATTGCGGAAATCTCCTGAACGCGGTTCTCGTTGGAGCCA
>JBPCKK010000099.1:0-5215 GCA_051004335.1 Chloroflexota bacterium | reverse complement strand
CTTCTGTTGGGTGATTCTATTCTACCGGGCCGAACACTTCAGTCGCCGAATCGGCCGCCCGCTCCCGCGCCGGGCGGCGCCAGCTCATTCAGGAGCTCCCATACGTTCCCCAATAACGCGGGGAATTCACCGATTCGGATGCTGTCGTGGGCTGGGTCAACATATACAGGCATCACCGCGCCATCCCGCGCTATGAAGCGAAGGCTCGCCAATCGATCCATCATCCTGCCGTGAGCGATGAACCTGATGTCCCTCGGGAACGTATTGAGTACTTCGACGAGTGTGCCTATTTCTGACTTGTCTGTGATGGCGCGTCGGACGATGCGCTCCGGAACGTTCAAAAACGTGTACTCCACCTCTACTCGCTCGACGGTCATGGGCAGGTACGAGTCCGAATCACGAGGCGGCACCGGATGCTGCTCGACGCGATAGGTCACTATCGCACTGGCTTCGTCGAGCGCGCGAAGCGTCAGCTGGATCGTTACGTCCGGCAACCCACTGGGCGTAACGTCAAGAACAGTCCACGCGATGAGCTCGCCGGACCGACCGAAGTGACCGACAGTGAGATGACACCTGTAATCCGGGTGGACGAACAACCCCTGGAACCACTCGCACATCCTTCCTATGTCGAGGGGAACCTCGTAACTCACCGGTTCGGCCGCCTTCACATAGGACCCACTGATGAGCCTGAAGTGAAATCGAGTATCCAATTTGGTGGCCCGAGCCTGAGGATGGATGGGGACATCGACCGTGACCTCGCCAGCCGGCATGTCGGTCGGTACATCAGACGCGGGCCGGCGGGTGAATGGGCGCCACTCCTCCGTTTCATTTGTCATGGGGCACCTCCACTGCAGCCGTACAGGAGACAAACTGGTGCGGACGAGAGTATGCAAGATGAACATGCGTACCTATTGGCCTAATTATTGATCGCGTTCGGAGAGCGAGGGAGACTGACGGGCCATCTGGCCCCGTTCTCACGAGTCACACGATGGTAGGGGCGACCCGCGTTCGCCCACGGCCCCCAAGTCCTGCGGCAATTTCGCAATCCGCGATGACGATGTATCGTCATGATCAATCGTTCACAGGAGCGGTATGTAGAGCTCACGTCGGTCGAGCGCAGGTCGCCCCTACCGGATCAATTGCACTGACAGGCGCCACAGTAGCTCCCCACGTCTGTCAAGTAGCAAGTGCCAGGCTATAGGCCTCGATAGTGCGTCGGGCCACCACTTCGTTGCTGTAGCACCTGACGGCGCGTTCGCGGCCTCGGCGGGCGAGGTCGGCGCATAAGATCGCGTCATTGTGGAGACGGATGAGTGACTTCGCAAGTGCCTCCGCGTCGCCTTCCGGGACGATCAGACCAGCATTGCCGATCACCTCGGGGATCTCGCCGGAGTCTGAACCAACGACGGGCACACCCACCGCCATCGCCTCCGGTAGGACGCGGCCGAATTGCTCTTTCCATCCTGACGTCGTGATCGAGGGCAGAACGAGAGCATGCAATTCCCGCATCACTGCCGGAATTTCGGACGACGGCATGCGGGCGCGCACAGTCACCCGATTCTGCCAGCCCCGACGTGCAACCTCGACCACGACTTCGGCACGGAGTGGCCCATCACCGATCATCAAGAGACGCGTGTCCGGCGAAAGGTGGGCGAAAGCATCCAGCATGAGTAGCGGCGCCTTGGCGGGGATCATGCGGTTCAGGAAACCTATGGTGAACGGTCCAGTAGGAGGGCTGCTTGGCTGAAACAACTGGGTGTCGACACCAAATTGGGGAGCTACGACTAATGGACCGCCGTATCCCTTGGCACGCAGCACGGCGGCAACGGAATCGCTGCCCGTAATCGCGGCGCCCACTGCCCGATACACGCGATTTTCGATCTGGGCGAAAGGCGGCGGGTAGCGTCGCTCGATATTCTGCCAGCTAAAGAAGAGGCTAGGCACTTTGAAGCGCTGTGCCAGGCGAACACCGTGGTAGGTGGCGAGATTGTATGGCTCTTCGTCGAAATGAAGCACATCAGGGCGGACGCGGCGCATGATGGCACGCAACTCCGGGTAGTAGTGCAGGTGAAAGTGCCCGTTCCAGCGCATGGGCGACACGATAAGTCCAAAGGGATCATCGTCGCTCGGCTCCAGCTGTTGGCGTCCTCCGCCTTCTCGCCAGTAGGGCGGGACGACGGCGGTGACCTCCATCCCCTGGCGGACCATCTCCGCCAGCTTGTGACGGTAGGTGCGGGCGATCAGCGCCTTCGATACAATAAGTACTTTCATTGACCGAGCACGTGTCGGTAGACGTTGACCGTCTCGGCAGCGGTACGCTGCCAGCTGAATTGGGCGGCGCGAATCAATCCACGCCGGCGTAGCTCGTCGCGCAGCCTCTCGTCGTCAGCCAGCTTGACCATCGCGGCGCCCCATCCCTCTGTATTCGCCGGATCGAGGAGGCAGGCGGCATCTCCCACAACCTCGGGCAAACTTGTGGCCGAGGAGCAGAGCACCGGAGTACCGCAGGCCATTGCCTCGATCGGTGGCAAGCCGAATCCCTCATAGGTCGAGGGGAAACAGAAACCCAGTGCCTGTCGGTAGAGAGCCGGCTTGTCGGCAGCGCTCACGCTTGGCACCAGGTGAACGCTTTCACCCAATCCGTGCCGGTGGACGAATCCCGGTATGTCCGGATAGAGCGTATCTGGGGGAGGAAATCGCGCAACAATGACAAGTCCGATCCCCAGCTTCGTCATTCCTCGGCGGACTGTCGCCCAGGCCTCGACAAGCATCGCGAGGTTCTTCCGCTTTTCCGCGCTGCCGAGATAGAGAAAGTATCGCGCGGGAAGGCCGTACTTGGCGCGCAGCCCCTCACGCTCGCCGGCCTCCGCCACGAGCGTGCACTCGGGATCCGCCGCCTCAGGAGTGACAAACACGCGCTCGGGAGGAACGTCCACCGTACATAGAATGTCGCGCCGCGAATACTCCGACACGGTGATGATCGCCGCGGCCCGCCGCACTGCTTTGGTCATGAATCGGGCATAGAGTAAGGAGGAGCGGCCACGATGATAGTCGGGAAGAACCAGCGGGATGACATCGTGGATGGTGACGACCACCGGCGCGCGCGAGACGAGGGGCGCGGCGAAGTACGGGAAGTGGAGGAGACTCGCGTCATCCCGCGTGGTTGCTAGCGGAAATGACCCGATCTCCCAAGCAAGCTTGTCCAAGCGAGCGCCGACGCCAGAGCCATGGTTGAGCCGGCGAAAGGGTGTCTGGAGGTGCGCACTCCGAATACGAAACCCGTAGCCATGCGACTCCCGTAGATAGAGCCGAAACGCCAGATCAGGCCCGGCGCCGGGGAGGCGCTCCAGCAGGTGGCGAAGATACGACGCGGTGCCCGAGTGGGGATAATCGAGCGGCAGTCCGGCAATGGCCACGTCAGGCACTGTCCAGCACTCGCTGATAGATTTCGATGGTTCCCTTGGCTGCCGCTTCCCATGTGAACCGGGCGGCGCGCGCCGGTCCGGCGAGCGCCAACTCCCGCTTAAGCGTCTCGTCGCGTAGAAGGCGCTCCAGCGTGTCGCTTATGGAGTCGACATCCACTGGATCAAACAGTAGGGCGGCATCGCCCACCACCTCGGGAAGGGATGAAACCCCACTGCAGGCGACCGGCGCCCCACAGGCCAGCGCTTCCAAGGGAGGGATGCCAAAGCCTTCGTACAGCGACGGGTAGACGAACATGTCGGCCAAACCGTACAGGGCAATTAACGACTCATCGTCCGGATTCACCAGCAGGACGCGCTCTTCCAGTTTCAGATCGGCAATCGCACTCAGAATCGGCTCGGACAGCCAGCCGACTCGGCCGACGATCACCAGCCGGTGGGTTGCCCCACGATCGAGAAGCTGGCGATAGGCCTGAAACAGGCGGACATAGTTTTTCCTCGGTTCCAGCGTGCCCACCGACAGGATATACGGTTCAATCACGCCAAGTTCCCGAATAAGAGAGGCAGCCGCGTCTCGATCGACTGGTGGACGAAACCGCGGGCTCACTCCCTCGTAGACCACGCTCACCCGTTCTGGCGAGAGACCGAACCGTTCGATGAGGTCGCGGCGAGTGCTTTCGGAGACGGCGATTATGTGGGTTGCCCGCCGCACCGATCGCGGCACAACGCGCTCAAGATAGGCGCGCAGCGTCGGATAGGCCGCCTCCGGCGTAGTCAGAAAGGCAAGATCGTGCACGGTGAGGACTGTCGGCTTGCCGTCTGTAGGCGGTAGGGTGAAATCCGGCGAGTGAAAGAGATCGAACGAGCCGGTGAGAAGCTGCACTGGCAGTGGAATTTGCGCTCGATGCCAGATGGCATTGGTGATCCTATCCGAGACGGGCCAGCGGCGTATGGTCACGCGCTCGTTGAACACGGTTCGTTTTGGCATGAATGCGGTGGGGGCCGGCCCGAGTGCCGGCCATCCGCCTGCAGGTGGCCTTCGTCGGCGCGATAGCTCAACGAATTGCTCTGCTGTCGGCAGATACCCTTGTAGCTCTCCCCGAGCGCAGGCATATGCTCGGTAGCGGAACGAATCTTCGCGAGCGGCAAGGGCGATCAGCAATTCGCGGGCGTAGCGACCGATGCCGGCAGACTGCCGGAGCGCCGCGGTGGCGTCATAGCCGATTGTGGCCGGCACGTCAGACCGCGTGGCGGAAGTGAGACCTCTTGCTGAGCAGATACACCAGGAAGCCGAAGAAGGCAATGCTGTAGTAGCTCAAAATGCGATCCACCACCACCACGGCGGCCGCATCCGCCTTGGGAATGCCCAGATAGATCATCAAGGAGCCGAGACCGATTTCGACGAGTCCCAAACCACCCGGAGTGAACGGAATTGTGGTGAGGACCGCCGTGCCCAGGGCAAGAAACAACATGGGAGCAAAGGGGATATTCGTGATGTGGGCGTGCAGGCCAAGCGACGCGAAGACGAGCTGCAGGCGCCCGCCCTCCAGCGTCCAGATGACGACGGTCAGCACAAAGAGAAGCGGCAGGCGCCGGAAGCTTTGGAGCGTCCCCTCTTCGAACGCAACATAGCGATCGACAAATCGCTCAGGAATGACGCGGCGGATGCGCGCGCTCATTGTTTTCATGGCGACCAGCAGCGCGATGCCCACTACGGCCAAGCCAACGCCCAGCCAGAGAATCAGGCTAATCTTGCCCAATCGACTCTGAAAGACTATGGCGCCGGTAGCCGC
>JBPCKK010000098.1:0-6147 GCA_051004335.1 Chloroflexota bacterium | reverse complement strand
CCGGTAACGCTAGTGTTCATCGTCGCCATCTATTTCCTGCTGGGACGCTGGGCGGTGCTACCGAGCCTGATCGTCAGTTACCTATTGTGGGCCGTGGCAGCTACGGGGTATGTGCTGCTCACAAAGTGACGCTCGGCGAGGCTGTAACTCCGCCCGATTTTTCGCCGCAACAACCGACTCCGGCCATTTTGTCGCTATGCAACCGAACCCGATGCCTGTATTCTTATGCAATGAATACTGCGCTCCGACGCCAACGGTAGCTGAGCTCAGGGCGGAGTCTTGCTACCCTCGCGTATGCCCCCATCCGTCGTCCGCGCGCGGTTCCGCCTCACCCACCTGTTCGATCGGCGCATCGTCCGCTACGCGCTCATCGGCGCGATTGGCCTTCCCATCAATAACGCCGTGCTGGCCTTTTTCTTGTATGCCACCAGTGATGCCTATTGGATCTCGGCGCCCCTCGCCTTCGAGATCAGCACCAGCGTGAACTTCGTCCTCAACCAGCTCTATACCTACAGTGAGCAGAAACATCTCCACGGCTGGGATTGGCCCAAACGCGCGCTCCGCGCACAGATCAGCAGCGCCTCTGCCCTGGTGCTCACCCTGATCATCGCCTTCGCCCTCAAATATGGCTTCCACATCGACAGCTTCATCGCCGCCGATATCGGCATTATTGTCGCCTTCCTGTACAACTTCCTCGTATCCCGCAAGCTTGTGTTCTTGCCGGCAAAGAATCCGTGAAGAACAGCGACCGCCTACGCGCCTAGAGCATATGCAGATCGATAAGCCGCCGCAGTAGCTCTTTTCGTTGTTTCGGCGCGAGACCTTTGAGGTTTGCTACGTCATTCAGATCAAGCGCCGCCAATTGATCGACTGTGGTCAACCCCTGCAGCTTCAACGCGTTTTCCAGCTTCCACGAGAACTTGAGTTTCTTGATCGCCTGGGACGAAACTGAGGACTCGCTCGCGGTCTCCGGTGTGTCAGGCGGCAAGTCGACCGCCTGGCGCGTCTGGAGGGTATACAACCCCTCATTCCCGGAGATATCGACGATCTCCACCTTCGACATATCCGCCGCCAGCTCGAGCAGGATGTACACCGCGCCAGTTGGTGGTGGATACACCTGGGCAACGAGTAACCCGCTTTTGACTAAACGGTAGGCGCGCTGACCATCGGGCGGGATCGATCCCAGCGCATGAAACCGGTGCCACAGCATCCAGGTAAGCGATGTGCCGTTCGTGACGACCAAGCTGTCATCGTACGGCGAAGCGCCCACCGCGGTCTTGGACCACGGAAACCGGTGGCGCCAGCGATCGCGCTGCCGCTCCGGCAAGGTCTCCGGAACGGGTTCTAGATACAGGCGTTCCGCTGGTTGGACCATTCGAGTTGCACCGTGTATTGACCCAGGGTTTTGGTTTGCCAGGCGCAGATATCGCCGATCTCACCATTCGCGTCGTCGTACCAACCCTGACCGGGTACTGGATCGGTGATAGCCTCACACAACTCGTGTGAGCTTGCCGTGGTGGTGGCATCGAATGGAGCAAGACCGCCGAGGCAGCCGGCACAGCCGGGGTACGGCTCGACGGCATAGAACGTCTGGGTATTGAAGCTATTGTGGTATCCACAGAACGTCGTGCACGATTGTCCGCCGGCCATGGTCACGCTCACGCCTGGTGGCAGATAAACATAGTACAGCGTGTTCCCATTCGGCTGCGGGAATGCCGTATTCGTGCTGATCTGCTGCTGCAGCATGGTCTGAATATCGCTGTCCGAAACCGAGGCGGCCGGCTCCGTCGCCGTTATCGTGCCCGTGCCCGTGCGCCGGCCATGCCCAATGGACTGGCCGGCAACGCCGTATTCGGCCAGTTGATCAAGGAGCGGACTCGTCACTATGAAGTCGAAGAAGGCGTTGACCTGCTGAACAAGCTGGCTCTGTGGACCCTGCTGCCAAGCGGAACCCCAGAAGACAGTGAAGACCTCAACCGCCGTGAGCAATGGACCACCGCGATAGGTGAGTTGCGGCGCGGCCGCCGGCGCCACGCTCGACACCGGCAGATCAACGGCCCGGTAGAGCGGCACAATGCGGCTGGCGCGATCCTGTTCCATCATGCTGATATTTTACCCCCTGCCCATTCCCCGCTAGCGGCGATCGGGTGTCTGGTACCGGGCAACGGAGAACGCAAGGAGCACGGGAATGTCGACGGCATAGACGAGAAGCATCAACGTGAGAACCACGAGCAGACCGCCACGAGTCTGATCAACCACAAAGATGTACTCGAGCATCCCAGCGATGATGAGGTAGGCAAGGAAGGTCCAGCGACCGACCAGGAAGAAGGTATCCCAGGCAAACTCATGAAGGCGATTGAGGTTGAACGCGTTAACCAGCAGCAAGGCGATGGCCAGCACCAAGACAGCGAGAGCCGGACCGAGCGGCGCGGCATTCGGGAGGTATGCCGCGAGGTAGATGCCCCCACAGACGATGAGGATCATGGAAGCAACCGCTACTTCGCTGATCGGTGGCAGGCGCGGTACCCCCGTGCCGGCGCCAAGATCCTCAGTTACCATGTGGCAATCCTCGTCATGATCACCAATGTTGCCAGCTGCATAAGTCCGAGGATGCCGGAGGCGTAGACGAAGCGACGCATAAGCTTCCCAATGAGCTGCCCGTTCGGCCGCGGCTTTTTCAGTTCAAAGAGCACAGCGATGTTCGCGGGTTCGAGAATACCCAGCGCGACCACGACCATGACACCTACCACGATGAAGGACGCGACCAGCCACCAGTGCTGGGGATAGGCGACGGTGAGATCGCCGACGTGGCGCGCCAACTGCCAGCCGGAAGCGAGCGTCAACGTCACGATCGTGGGCATGATCAGCAGCATCTTGGGCATAAACCGCGTCGAAAATTCCATGCGCGCGGGAATAGAGAGGCGCGCGAGGATCGGTCCAATCACCAGGCCGACGAAGAGGTCAATGCCGGTCCACAGTCCGCCGCCCACTATGTGGAAAAAATCGAGCGCCCACAACCAGTTGCCGGCAATGGCGACGACGAGGAGGGTGAGGGCCGCGCCGACGATCGGGAGACCGCGCAGGGGCACGATTTGCATCGCCGGTCGAGCCGGCGCGGCCGGCGCGTCATGCAGGATAGCTGGGTTATGCATAGTCGCGTCAGCCATAGCGTATACTCCCTCCGCCCAAGCGGGATGAACACCGCTGGAGACCGGTCATGTCCGGCACGCTTCCCGGCAGTGATGATGAAAAGTATACGCAAGGTGTGCGAAAAAAGCCAGGGGATTACGATTGCGGTATAACTCCATGAAGAAAGATCCTCCAAACCCAACCACCGATGCCCAAGGAGGTGAACACCCGTGATTGATCCTACCCAGCGATTCTCCGACCGGGTCGACGACTACATCGCCTACCGGCCATCCTACCCGAAGGCGGTAATCGATCTCCTCGCCCATGAATGCGGACTCACCGCCGACTGGGTGGTCGCCGACATTGGTTCCGGTCCAGGGAACCTCACTCGGGTCTTCCTCGATAACGGCAATCCGGTCTACGGGGTCGAGCCCAACCGGGAAATGCGCCAGGCCGGGGAGCGGCTGCGATCCACCTACTCACAGTTCACCAGCGTCGCCGGAACCGCCGAGGAAACCACCCTTGCCGACAACAGCGTCGATCTGGTCACCGCCGGACAGGCGTTCCACTGGTTTAACCAGGCGGACGCCCGACGGGAATTCAGGCGTATCCTCCGTCCGCCCCACTGGGTTGCCCTCATCTGGAACGAGCGCCGAATCGACTCCACGCCCTTCCTCGTCGCCTACGAGCAGCTCCTGCTCACCTACGGGACGGATTACACCGATGTCCAACACCGTAACGCGGCGGATACAATGGCCCTCACCGAGTTCTTCACTCCCGGTGGGTACGAGCATGCCACCTTCGAGAACCGACAGGTGTTCGATTATGCCGGGTTGCGCGGCCGGCTCTTGTCATCCTCCTACACTCCTCAGGCCGGACAGCCGGGGCACGACGCCATGCTCGATGAGTTACATTCCCTCTTCAATGCCCACCGGGAGAGCGGAAGGGTATCCTTCGAGTACGACACCACGGTGTACTACGGGCGTCTCGAATAACCTTCCGGTATGGCGCCCTCCTCGGTCGGGAAAATCGCCTCCCAGCTATAGCCCAGATAGCGGGCCAGCGCCTGTACCGATGGCTCCCACTCTTGGCGCAGTGCAACATACCGTTCGGCTCCCTCCACGACATCCCGCTCCGTCGCGATGCCCGCCGCGTTCAGCTGGTGCAGGGATCTCTGGTACCGGTCGCGCCAGCTTCTCTCGGCGCCGGCGCCGGCTCTATCCGGCGCAGGAGAGCACAGTGTGGCGCACAGATCACTCAAGGCATGCAACCCTCCGTTGCGCAATTCGGCCACGGCTGCCGATTCGACGAAGCGTCTATATCGCTCGCGATCGAGCGCGCTTCCGATCAGCGCCGCCGTATCCAGGATCACGAAGAGCAGGCGTGGCAGCGAGTTGTACGTCTGGTGAAAGTGGAAGTAGCGCAGGATCGGGTAGTATCGATGCGCTTCCGTCACCTCCAGGAGGGCAGTTGCCATGGCGCCTACATCTGACCTGCTTCCGGTGAACTCTCCACCCGCTCCCAGATGCGCCAACAGTACGGTCGCATCGGGCGTCCGTTCGCAGCGGGAGTAAAGTGCGACCGCAAAGGTGCTGCGCCGAATCAGCGCGCTGTACACCGCCAGGAAATAGGTAAGCGCCAGGGTGATGCTCCCGAAACCGGCAAACGCCTCAAGAACCATCATCATGCGTAATGCCCCGGATGTCGCCACCACATCCCCCGTGCCCAGCGTCGTCAGCGAGTAGCCACTGAAGTACAGGGCCGTCACGAAGCCCGTCGATGTTGGCCCCTGAGTAGCGCGGATTGTGCTCCCCAGATGGGGCCAGGCAATCAGGGCAAACCCAACCGTGAGCATCAGGAGCCAGAGGACCACGTGGAACAGGATCAGGAGCGGACCAGTGTAGGTAAGCAGGCGCTCCCGAAATTGGGGAAGCGCCCGTGTGGCCCAGCGGTACCATCGCCAGAACCCCCTACTCAGGGGGATCTGCACCACGCCCCGATAGTTCCCAGGGAAGAGTGCGGTGAAGAACACATCTTCCAGAGCTAGCAGGACGAGAAGCGCGCCCACGATCTGCTCGACCCATGCCATCAGCACCTATCCCTCCGCTGAGCCGTAAGTACGTAGGCCGGCCCGCCGTGGCCGGCTCGCGCCCAGCAGAGCCCCGGCCACTCACGAACAATTCAGCTTAGTGCTCCAGGGTCAGTCCTTCCAGCACATCCAGCGCTCGACTCTCGGGGCTGCGTCCCGGAACATAGCGCCGTATTTGCGCCGCCGGCGCCACTGATTTGGCACGCTCGCAACGCTCCACCGTGTCAGCCGCCTGGGGCCACACGGTATCGGCAAGCTCGATCGGATCGGTCGCCGCGACCTGCTCCTCGGGTATCCCCAGGTGCTCCGCCCAGAGCTCCACCCGGAGAGCACGCGCCACGGCCGGCGCGATGCTCTGTACATTCATCTCGGTATCCCCGGCCAAACCACGACGGTTCAGATTTGCCGATCCGCAGGAGAACCACTCGTCGTCAACAATGCTTACCTTAGCGTGAACGTAGATCGGTAGATAGCGATACCCCGTAGGGCCAACAGCGGGACCACTGGCATAGGGCGTATATGCCTGAAACATTCCCCGGCTGCCGTCAACCTTCGTCAGCAGGCGAACATGCTGGTCGTTGTCGTATCGGCCCATCATCGCCTTTGCCGGGAGAATGAGAATCACCCGAAACGGCGTCGACCGTGGCCGGTTCATTGCCGCGACCAGCGCGTCGACGATCTCCGGTGACCAGATGTACTGATTCTCCAGATACACAAAGCGCTCAGCTCGACGAATCGCCGTGGTGAGGGCATGGAAGATGCCGAAGTCGCCCTGCTCGGCAAAGGGATAAAAGCCGGCGGGTACTGTGCGCACGATCTGCGCCGGCGTGTTTCCTTCCGGCTGTGCAGGCAGAGGCTTGACATCTTCGCCAGTCACAACATCCCAGCACTGGCAGAAGTTATCCTCAACATCGCGCACCACCTCGCCA
>JBPCKK010000097.1:0-22543 GCA_051004335.1 Chloroflexota bacterium | reverse complement strand
AGCGTCAACAGTTCGCAGGTTCGCGTCGCCGAGGTTTTCCGCGACGCGGTCAAAGAGAACATTCCGGCCATCGTGGTCGCCCACAACCATCCAAGCGGCGATCCCGCGCCCTCTCCGGAGGATGTGCGGGTCACGCGCGATCTGATTGCCGCCGGGAAACTGCTGGACATTGAAGTGCTGGATCACCTGGTGATCGGACGAAATCGCTACGTGTCGCTCCGTCAGAAGAAGCTCGGATTCGATTAATGTTTCCGACGGCGCTACCGTTCGTCGCGGTGGCCGAATAGCCGGCTCAGTAACGAGCGCCGGTGCGGCGTCGATGCTTCTATGGACGCAGCCGCTTGTTGCGCATCGGTATGCGCCTGTTCGCGCAGTCCGGCCCAGATCGTCTCGCTGCCGGGGGTGGCTCGGGAGGGTAGAGCGTCCAGGTCGCCACTGGCCAGCGGAAAATCAGCATCGCCCGACCGTTGGCGAATCGACCAGTGGGCCACATACTTCGGCCACTGACGCTCGAAGGTCAGGGAAATGAACCGGTCCTCGGCCAGCTCAATCGTCTCATCCATCGGTCCCTGGTCCATCAAATCACCCTTCGTTCATGGGTGGCGGCCAGTTTCTTTCGCTTCCCGCGCGATGATCAAGAGCTTTCCGCGCTCAGCAGCTGCTCGAAGCGGTCGATGTTGCCGCGTACGATGTCCACGCTGGAATGCCAGAAGTCCGGCGTGCGAATATCGATGCCGAATCGTTCGGCCAGCGTGGCGGCGTCGGCCAGACCGGTGGAGGAGAGCAGATCATCATACCCCGCCCGGAAGTCGTCCGGATTCTGCTGATACCGGGCGTACAGCCCCAGACCGAAGAGCAGGCCAAACGTGTACGGGAAGTTGTAGTACGGCCGCCCGGTGCTGTAATAATGCACCTTCGCCGCCCACATATAGGGATGGAGCGTGGCGCTATCGAGACCGTCGCCGTAGGTCTGACGCTGAGCATCGAGCATAAGTTCGTTCAGTTCATCGATTGACAGTTCGCGGCGGTGACGCGCGGAAAAGACCGCCTGCTCGAATAGGAACCGACCGGTGATGTCGACCACCACCTGACAGGCGCTCTGAATCGAGACTTCGAGAATCGCCATCTGCTCGGTGCGATCGGCGCGTTCCAGAGCGGCGTGCTCAATAATTGTCTCGCAGAAAATGCTGGCGGTCTCGGCCAGCGTCATGGGCGTTTTCCGTTGCCACAAGGATCGCGGCGCCAGGTTGAAGTTGTGGTAGGCGTGGCCAAGCTCGTGCGCCAACGTGCTGATACCGTCATACGAGGGAAGGTAGTTTGTCAACACCCGCGATTCATCGCCGCGCAACCACATGCAGAACGCGCCACCCACCTTGCCGGGGCGTGGCTCGGCATCGATCCAGCGTTCATTGAAGGCACGTGCGGCGAAGTCGCGCAAGCGGGGGGAATACTCCCCGAACTGCTCGAGCAAGAATTTCTGGCCCTCGGCAAAATCCCAGGAACGCGTGTTCTCACCCAGAGGGGCAAACAGGTCATAAAACGCGAGCTGCTCCAGGCCCAGGGCGCGCGCCTTGGTGTGCAGATAACGTCGAAAGTCAGGGAAGGAGGCGTGAGCGGCCTCCATCATCGCATCGAGCGTTTGGCGGTCGATATTGGTCAAAAACAGAGCATGGTCGAGGGCGGAGGGCCACTGTCGCCGCCCCTGCAGGGTATTGGTTTCGCCTTTGATGCTGTTGAGCGCCGCCGCGAGTGGTGTGGCGACGCCCTGCCAGGCGCACAACTCCGCCTCGAAGGCTCGCTTACGCACATTTCGGTCGGGACTGTGGGCCAGATTGCGGATAACACTCATCGGAAGGCTCTGTTGCTCGCCGTCTAGCTCGATCGGTACCAGAAGTTGCGAGGTCATGTTGCTGTAAAGCTCCTCCCAGGCTGAACCGCCGGTCGGATCGAGCTCGGCCGCCAGATTTTCCTCGGGCAGAGACAGGAGGTGCTCGGCCCTCAACTTCGTCTTGCGTAAGGGGTAGGCCATGCCGCGAGCCGCCGCCGAACGCCGTAGCAGGTCGTCCAGGTTCAGCGAGCCAATCCAGGCAGTGAGGCGGGTGTCCATTTGATTCAGTCGAACCACGTGCACTTGCAGTTCGCTCCACTTCGCTTGGGCCAGTGTGTCGAACGAGTTCGTAGTGATGAAGCAGCGAATATACGCGCCCAACGTATACAGCCACATCTCCACGTGATCGAATATGGTCAGCATCTCCTCAAAGGCGGCAACAGTCTCATCATTGATCACCGCGCCGTCCTACGGGTTGATTCGCAGTTCGTCCATCCGCGCCTCAAGGTCATGAATTGAGGTAACGATAGCCTGGAAATCATGCTTGAACTCGGGCGATTCCAATCCGGCATATACCGTGGAGACATCCCACTTCGGCAATTCAAGTGCGGTAGTCACTGAGCGTTCTCCTTCTGTCGCCGGCGCCCACTGCCGACAAACCCCTAGTGATCGACACTTTTTTGTAGCAACTCAAGGATACGGTATCGGGGCGCACGTTTTAGGATGACGAGGCGCGCACGTCCCATTCCACGACGACACCCATGTGATCGGACGCATACACGCCATCGGTCGCCACGCCGCCAATCACCTCCGCATGCACCGGTGTCGGCAGATAACGGGCAAACACATAGTCGATCCGCCGGACCGGTTCCCAGCTGGCATAGGTGAAGCCCGGCGCATCTCCCTCCGCCTGCCACCAGCAATCGGTAAAGTCGCCGGTGAGGCCATCCACAGTCACTTCACCGCGCAAGACCTGCATTGGCGGTGTGTCGGGAAGGGCATTGAGATCACCCATGAGAATCGAGGGGGTCCCGCCGGACTGTTGGCGCACGAAGCGGCTGACTTCCAGCGCATTGCGTATGCGCGCCTGCTCACTGAGCGAAAAGTGAGACGTGTAGATATGCACCTCGGTTCCCTCGATCTGGGTGGCGATGCCGAGACAGACCCGCTGGCTTCCATCCTCGCGCTCGCGCGGTAGACGACTGAGACGGCACGACATGATGCTGTCGGGTTTCTGGCGGGACAGTATGCTCAGACCCTCATCGACACGGAGGAGCGGCACATACACCTGACCAACACGCCAGGTCAGATGGTAGCCGGTCAGCTCGGCCAGCTGTTCTCCCTGCCCCTTCCCTCGCTCAAAACGGAAGTCGTGGCGTGTTTCCTGCAAAACGGCGACATCGGGGTTGTGCCGCCGAATCAATTCAGCGAGAATCGCGCGGCGGCGGGGCCAGTTGTGTGCGTAGTTCCAGACATTGAATGTCATACACTTCATGGAAGCGATCCACTACCCAGAGGAGCCTGCCGTGTCCTCCAACACAATATCCGAAGCGCGGTTTCTCCTGACGGAGCTGCGCTACACCTTGGGCCAGGTCCACGTGCAAGTACTGGATGTTGACCAAGAGGAGCGGAAAAGTTCGGCTGGTGGAGAGCGGTCGATCGACATGATTCTTCGCGATCTGCTGCGCGCGGAGCAGGAGTGGCAGGGCCGCTACCACGAGATTCTGGGAACAGCGCCCCGTGAAGACGCGGCTCAGGAACCGATCCCGTTGCCGGTGCACGAGACGGAGGGACAGCCCGGCCTGGAGAATGCCTTCGAGCACGCGCGTGCGCGAACCATTGCCCTCCTGGAACCCGTGGACGAACCCTGGTCGCAATCGCTCCTCGATGCCGTGAAGCAGCAGGTCCAGCAAGATCGCCAGTACACGACTGATATCGCGGAGTGCCGGCGGCGCCTGTGGGGACGCGACCAACGCCCCGACCTTGACGAGCCGCTGAAACCATCCTGAGGCGCGTCACGGGGACTGAGTTCTGGATGCTTTCTTTTGCAGCCAGAGACGAACTATTGGCGCGTCACGACTATCAGTGGCGGCAACCGACTGTATGTCCGCCCAGGACGCTTCTCCCTCGCCGGAGGACGTAAGCGTGCCGCCGGTGGCCGTTGCGGAGTAGAGCACGCGAACAATGCCCGCCTCGCCGGCGCCCTTCTCGCCCGAGACGACGCCCAGCAAGCCGGACAGTTCAATCTCCAGGCCGGTTTCCTCTCGTACTTCGCGTACCGCCGCCATTTCGGGGCTCTCGCGCCAGTTCAAATGGCCGCCGGGCAAGATCAACTCGTCGCGGATTGGGTCACGCACCACGAGTACGTGTTCACCGTCAACGACGATAGCGGAAGCGGAGACAAATGGTGGCATACGCTCCAGGGTAAGCGCGGCGGCAATGCGCGTGACACCGCGACCCAGACGCCGCGCGAGCAGGTATTGCCACGTATGATCCAGTCCCACTACTCCATCGAACCCGAGGTTCTTGGTAAGGGGAGATCGTGCATGATGCGTGGCAATTCGGTGACAAATTTTGATTTCGCCAGCACACGATCGGCCCCGGCGGCGCGTGCCACCTTTCGCCCATTGGTGTCTAGATGTGGGCCGAAGGCGATGATTGCCGGCGTTCCCGCCGCCTTGAGAACACGGATAGCTTCCACAACGTCGAGTCGGGCATCGAGATCCACCAGGGCCAACGGAGCGGCATCAGTCTCAAGGTCAGCGAGCGATCCAACAAAGCGCACTTGCCGCCCGGCGACGCGCGCCGCGTTACTTATCCGCGCCTGGAAGAACAGATCAGTGAGTACGGCAATGCAGTCAGCCATGTCCCTACAAATCCTCTACCACCAAAAGGTTTACCTATCCTCATCGAGCACCCGCAGCACGGTGGCGAGCTTGGCGCGCGCCTCGCGAGCCGCGGTTCGCGCAGCTTGCCGCCGCGCGTTATCAGCTCGCGTTGCCCAATCGCCTATCTCATCATCACTGATCTCGGACCAACGAGCGTCGGCGGTGAGCCGCTGTTGAACACGAGCGGAGGCGCTTTTCATGCGCTTCGGCGCCTCCTCATCCGACACACCAAGCTCCTCACGCAGCGCCTGAACATCCACGCTGCGGAGGAATGGATTGGTTGCCTTGCCGCCAAATGGACGCAGCTTCCCGGCGGCGATCCAATCAAGCACGGCGTCCTGCGAGACGTGCAGGATCTCGGCGGCATGAACCGAATCAATAAAGGGGAACCGAATCGCCGGGGTGCTCACGTTGACGCGACCTCTCGTCTGACGTAGGTTATGCTCAAAGCATCAGTTCATTGATTATAGGGGAGGCGCACGGTGGAAGAACGCCGCGGCCAGGTGGAGGACCGAGCAGTCCTGCAGGCGTGGGGCGCTACTATCCGCCGCTATCGTCAGTGGAAGCACTGGTCGCGTCGCGAGTTGGCCGCACGCGCGGGCTTATCACCGGTCTTCCTCGGCGAAATCGAACGTGGGGAAAAAGACCCGTCGTCACTGTCACTGGCGAGGTTGGCCAATGCGCTCGACATTCCCTTCACCGAACTGTTGCTGCGAGTGGCGATGCAACTCGACAGCGCACCCGGGGAACCGGCGACCGAACAGACGGCGATTCCACTGGAGACACGTGAAGCAGCCGGCGACTATCTCACTGGGGTACCCATGGCCCAGGACGAAACCGCGTTCGATCTGTACAAGATCGCGCGTCTCCTACGCAGCGATCAGCAAGTCTCGCTCCTGGTACTGGCTCGGTCTCTGGCCCACGCCATCCTGTAGAAGTGGATCTGTTGTCTCGCTCGTCTCCGTCTCGTGCGGCCAAGACGGACTGCCCCTTTTCCAGTAGGAGAGCATGTGCCGCTCCCTTCACATACCAGCAGGCGATGATCGAGGCAGCGACAAGAGGAAATGCAACTATCGCGCATTCCCACAATCGTAAAGGTGCTGGCCGGCTCCAGCCGCAGAGGATCCGTATGCGCCACGTCCATGTACGGCAGAGACGCTGCCCGATTGCCACAGCGATGGCTTCATCGCGGAGCAATGCTGGGTGACCCACTGCGTCATCGGTGATCGCTGGCCGCCTCCCCAGAAGGCAACGCCGCCTCGTCCCGAGCTGCCCTCCAAACGATACGGATACTCTCCGCCACTCCCAACGGACGATGCCCCGATCTGATGTCCTCGAGACGCGTGGGAACCGTGTCCCGCTCCACCCTGATTCAAGAAGAAGGCGGCAAGACTCCTCGTACTTCGCTGTCCGGGTAGCAGGAAGTAGCGAACCGTCCCCTGATGGACCAACGTCGCCAAACCCGCCGGCGTCAGAATGAAATCTCTCCCCGAGAAACCGCCAAGCGCCATGATCGGCTTGCCGGTTGCCAGGATGTACGGCGCGGCTTCCATGGCGCTCGGCGCCGCAAAAAGGAAGCGGGTCTTTCCCTCGTGCGTCTGCAAAAAGCTGAGAAGCTTGGAATCTGTTTGAATCCCATCGTCTATTCGGCGGCCGCGCGTCTCCGCCCCTGGCCCGGCAACCGGCCGGCTGGAGCTTCCATTCCACGCCGGAATGGCGGCCCACACCGCCGGGGCCGCAACGAGAGCAAAGACGCCAACCGTGGCGGCAAGCGCAGTGAATCGGACGCCCGCACGCGTCCACCGGTGAGCGACCACCAGCCCGATTGCCGCGACAATGCACAGACCGATGATCATCGGATCGAGACGCGCGCTCCAGTCGGTGAACGAGGACAGGATGGAGGCCTGATAGAGAGCGAGACCGAGCAACGCGAGCGGTAAGAGCCACCAGAGCCGGGGAGCCTGACGGTATTCACGCCACAAGGCAACCACCCCAATGCCGGATAGGGCCGCGATGCCCGGCGCCAGCATGACGAGATAGTACGACTGAAAGCGGCTGGCGATGCTGAAATAGACCACCTGTGTCAGGAGCCACATGCCCCAGAGCACGAGTGACTGCTGCCGACGATCGAGCGGCCAGCGCCGCCGAGTCTGCCAGGCGCCAAGGAGCAATCCGAGAAACGCGAGAGGGAGGAGCCAACCGATCTGTCCGGCAAGCGCTTGGCTGAACAGCCGTGTCGGGCCGGGTTGTCCCGTTCCGAAAAACCAGCCATTCACCGCGGGGTTCGCATTCTGACCAGTACGCGCGAACGGGGTCCCGGGAGGGCGCCGGCCGCCAAAACGGCCTGCAAAATTGCCAGGGCCACCGAGGGAATTGCCGGCGCCGTACAGACCTTGTTGGAACCGATTGAGGCCGTTGTATCCCAGGATGAGATTGAGTTCGGTATTATTGCTGCTAGAGCCGACATACGGCCTCTGGCTGGCGGGGGTGAGATCAACCGCCGTCGCCCACGAGAACGAGACGATGAGTAGAACAACTGTGGCTGCTACCAGGTGGACGAGCCGGATGCTCCACCGCCGGGGAGCAGCAACGAGATAGAGCAGTCCGAGAGCCGGGAGGACGAGGTAGGCCTCCAGCATCTTGATATTGAAGCCGATTCCGACCAGTACAGCCGTCAGCAGGAGCCAGCGAAGACGTCCAGTCTCGGCAGCCTTCATGGATGTCCACGCAGCGAGGAGCACCACCAGGACCAACACACTGTCCATTGTGTTGTTGCGACCCGTGGCAACACTTACCGGCATAACGGCAAGGGCTAGAGCGGCGATAAGGCCCGGCACACGTCCCCAAACACGCTGGATCAGGACGTAGAGCAGCACGACGGAGAGAATCGCGGCAAGGGCCTGAGGAAGCAAAATACTGACTCCGCTAAAGCCGAAAAGCTTGGCACTGAGGACCTGGATCCACAGGGCGACTGGCGGCTTGTCGACACTCACGAAACCTCCGGGATCGAAGGACACAAAGAAAAAGTTGTGCCAACTCTGCATCATGCTCTTGACTGCCGCGGCATAGTAGGTGTTGGCATATCCTTCCCGGTTTAGCCGGAAGAACTCAAGGATCACGCTGATACACGTAACGGCGGCCAGTGCTACGTGCTCCCACGAGAGAGCGAGCACAGCCCGGTGCGCGAATGATGCGTGCTCCTCATCCCGAGCGCCGGCGAGTGTTTCGCCCGTCCGCATGTATTCGGCCATTCTCACCCCTTGGAAACTCGTTTCCCATAGTCCCAACGGTCAGTATGTACTCGGCGTTACCACCGTGGGTCCTCACAGCGTGCTGGCACAGACCTCCCTGAATCGTAAATATACAAAACCATCCTGAGAGACAGCTGAGAGCAGAATGAGAAGTTTCTGATCAACGCATCCTCAAGCGACTGTCATTGCACAGCCCTCACCGGACGGAGCCACGGGAGAAGTTCAAATGGCCACATCCGCCCACCAGTGTCCCTCAGTGGGGTGAGACACCGGCTATGACCGCGACAGGCGGCCCGCTCGCGTCGCGTTTTCTAATTGGCGACTGCTAAGAGCGTGGCCGAGCAGCGCCCTTCCCATCCCTTGCTATGGTGGGCGGCATCGTGCACCTGGTGTTTGGGCGCGCGCTTTTCCACAACGGGTAGCAGGGCATCGCGGGCAGTGGCCGCGATAACTGAATCGGTTACGCCGGCGGACGGACGAAAACTTGATGCATGCAACACACCGTTGACATCTTCCCAGATCCAGAACTGCCGGCGCGGAGCGCCACAACTACATTCATTCACGTGCCAACCCCCTTATGCAGTCACGTTGAGCGATAGTACACCCGACACTATAGGCGTTGTTGTCCTTTTGTCAATTCTGGGATGTCTGTCCGGACTCCGCGGGCAGGGCTACGCTCGTGCCCCTACTTGGTTCTCTCGATCGATGAGACTCTGACATTGGATACAGTGCACCGCCTCGGGCATGGCTTCGAGACGTTTCGGGGCAATTGGCTGTCCACAGCGCTCACACTGGCCGTACGTGCCATTGTCCACTTCCCGCAGTGCCTGGTTCACCTCGTCCAGACTGACCTCAAGTGTCTGAATCACGGTCATGATCTTTTCGCGCTCAAACAGTTCGCTGCCTTCATCCGCCGGGTGCTGATCAAATGCGTCGCCTTCGTTCTCTTGAAACGTATCGCTGCTTACGCCGGTACGCAGATTGGCTATCTCCGTGTTCAGTCGTTGCTGCTCGTCCATGAGGCGCTGGTGCAACGCGGAACGCTGCTCCTCAGTGATCATTGTCGGTCCCCCTCCGATACGCGCGGGGCTGCCCTAAGTAGAACAGCCTCGGTCAATTGCGAGAAATGACGAGAGAGGCCGATTAGGCCCGGCCTCTCTCGCATGCGTGTGTCTGTGTTAGTGGCCGCAAGGTCGCGCTGAGCCACCATCCTGCGCCGAAGTGAATGACTGTCCGCACGAGCAACTCGTGATGGCATTCGGGTTATGGATGGTGAATCCGCCACCCATCAGTTCATCCACGTAATCGATCTGCGCGCCCTCCAGATACTGAGCGCTGAATTCATCAACGAAGAGCTGGATACCCTCACGTTCATCGGTCCAGTCGCCGTCCATCGGTGTGTCTTCAAAACGCATCCCATACTGGAAACCGGAGCATCCGCCGGGTGAGACGAAGACGCGCAGCCCAATGTTATTGACATTTTGTTGCGTCATGAGGCCCTTCAATTGCACGAGGGCCTGATCAGTCAGGTCAACCATAATCCATCCTCCGCGGCAGTGCGCCGCCAAGCCTTGTATACCGAAACATAGCACGCTCCGCGCCCAAACGTCAACAGGTCAAGTGGTCAATGGTAAGCCCGACCGACCCATCTTCTTAGCGACGATAGCGCAGGCGTCCTTTCGAACGATCCTTGTTTAGGCGCCGATTGAGATGCAGTCCCTCCAGGATGAACTCGGTGGCCGAGGCGATCAGCGCCGGGTTTCCCTGCGCCCCGAGTTTCCGCACTGCCGTCTTCAATCCGTTGATGCGGAAGGCCTGCTGCGCATACTCCACCGACGGTATCCCATCGGAGACGTCCATGGTCATCCCGCTCTCGAAACCACGGATGACGTCCTCAAACTCCTGGACCAGGAAGTAGCGATTAAAGACGTTGAGCACGGCATTCTGGGAGAGCTTGAGGATGATTTTCTCCTCACTCACATCACCAAGCGTTTCCAACTCGATCTTGCCGGCCATAGAGGCCATGATCGCGGGGAGATCCGAGATGCGCGGCGCCACCTGGCGCTCACCCAGGCGAATGGATCGCTTCAGCGCATTGCTGCGCACGTTCTCATAGTTGGCAATGGAGACGCGCACGCTGACGCCGGAGCGTTGACTGATATCCCCACTCTTGCGGGCTAAATGCGTAATCTCCGCCACAATCTCCTTCATGAAGGCCGGCACGGAGACATCGTAGCCATCCGCCGGAAATTGCGCGGCCTCACTCTCCATAATGGAAATCTCATGATCGAGGGTGCGCGGGTAGTGGGTGCGAATCTCCGAGCCGCAGCGGTCCTTGAGCGGGGTGATGATGCGGCCGCGGTTGGTGTAGTCCTCCGGGTTGGCGCTCGCCACTATAAAGAGATCGAGCGGCAGCCGAATCTTGAAGCCCCGGATTTGCACGTCACGCTCTTCCAGGATGTTGAGCAAGCCAACCTGAATGCGCTCGGCTAGATCCGGTAGCTCGTTGATGCAGAACACTCCCCGATTGGTGCGCGGCACCAGTCCAAAATGCACCACGGTTTCGTCAGCGAGATGCCGGCCCTCGGCGACCTTGATCGGGTCGACCTCGCCAATGAGATCGGCAATTGTGGTATCCGGGGTCGCCAGTTTCTCGCCGTAACGCTCCTCCCGGGGCACCCAGTTAATGGGCAACTCGTCGCCGAACTCGGCCACGCGCGCCCGGCACTCGGCGCAGATCGGGGCATAGGGATCATCCATGATCTCGCAGCCTTCGATGGTGGGAATCTCGTCATTGAGCAACGTGGTCAAGGCGCGGGCAAGGCGCGTCTTCGCCTGTCCGCGTTCCCCCAGGAGGATGACATCCTGGCCGGAGAGAATGGCGTTTTCAACCTGGGGTAATACTGTTTCCTCATAGCCCACGATCCCCGGGAAGAGCGGTTCCTCCGCTTCGATCTTGCAGATCAAGTTTCTGCGCATCTCCTCTTTGATCGGGAGAACCTTGTAGCCGCTTTCGCGCAGCTCACGAATGGTGGTGGGGAGCATGCCAAAACCTTTCCGATAAGCGAGGGGCCGCAGCACTGAACTGCAGCCCCTTTGACAGCAAAGCCGTGGCGGCCACACGGGCCGCCACTCATTGTAATCCGCCTCCAGTTGAAACCCGGAGAGCCGCGACCCGCTCGGAGGCTCACAGGAGTGATCTACTGCAGCCCGCGATAGATTCCGCCGTCGACCTGAACGGTTGCGCCCGTGATGTAGGACGCGGCTGGTGATGCGAGGAAGACCACAAGATTTGCTACCTCTTGAGGAGTCCCGTAGCGTCGCATCGGAATGTCCGCCTCCGCGCGACGCACCGCTTCCTCCAACGAGATATCCGAATCTTGAGCGCGGCGCGTCAGGAGATATTCCTGCCGGTCCGTCCAGACGGAGCCGGGCGCGACATCGTTCACGCGCACGCCGTCAGCGGCCAGTTCGGTAGCCAGCGTCTTGCCGAGACCCACGACCCCGGGCCGAATACTATTTGACAGCGTCAGGCCGGGGATGGGCTGCTTGACGGACACAGAGGTGAGATTAACGATACTCCCGCGCGTTTGCTTGAGGTAGGGCAGAGCAAATCGTGTAAGACGAACGGCGCTGAGCAAGAGGAGATCGAAGGCGGCATACCAGTCATCGTCGGTCAGATCGGTAAAGGCCTTGGCCGGGGGACCACCCGTATTGGTGAAGAGCGCATCGATACGACCGAATTGCGCGTGGGCCTCTTCGATTAACTCCCGGCAGGCATCGACGTTGCTCAGGTCGCCAACCACGGTGTGTACTTCGGCGTTCGTCGCCTCGCGAATCGCGTCCGCCGCTTGCTGAAGAACGTCCCCCCGACGCCCATTCATGATCACTCGGGCGCCCTCGCGAGCGAAACCCTCGGCCACGGCACGGCCGATACCGCTCGACGAGGCGGCGACAACCGCCACGGTCCCGCCCAGTTCCAAATCCATCAGCTACCCGTCATCTCGCGAACCATGGCATCACGCATCCGTCCCAGCGACTGCGATAATTCACGATGGAGCAGGTTGCCGGCCACCAGATTGAAAACGCCACCGGCAATGCCGTGCGGCACTTCATAGTCCAGGACTTGGGTGACGCGCGTTCCATCGCCATCTGGCCGGCAGATGGTTGTCACCTGACCGCGCTGATCACCGGTGATGGCCAGAATACCGCGATTCGGCGGTTCCCAGGTGGTAATCGTGCATGTCATCTCCACTTCACGGCCAACGACCATGGCCGTCTGGCGCCACGTCGATCCCTCGTGCACCGGATCGTCGGAAATGTCCCGTACCGAGGCAATGCTCGAACTCCACTCCAGTGACCGACGAGGGTCCGTGATGACCGGAAAGACCCGATCAACCGGCGCGGGGATATCAATTGATTCTTCGACGCTCGGCATGTCTCTCTCCCCCTGCAAATCAGCAAGTTTCGCCAAAGTGTATCAGCGGAGCAAGTCAGGGCCGGCCTTCCTCTAGCTAGAACGATTCGGCGAAAAAAGCGGCCACCCGGTCGACATAGGCGCCGCGATCGACAAAGTAGGCGCCACAGTGCGGAGTATCCTCCACGATCCAGAGTTCCTTGGGCTGGCCGGCGGCGGCGTACAACTGTCGGGCCTCAACGAGCGGCACTATCGCATCGCGATCGCCATGAATGAGCAGGACGGGACGCGGCGCTATGCGACCGATGGCATCGAGGGGTCGAACATCGGCGAAACTATAGCCATAGCGGAGGCGCTGCCACCAGTCGGTGAGCACAGCCAGCGCCGGCCCGGGCACATGGTGACGTCGGTAGGCATGAATAATCACGTCGCGCATGGTGCTGAAGGAGGAATCGGCGACTACCGCGCGGATCGTGGGGTCTTCGGCCGCCACGAGCAAGGCCACGGCGGCGCCCATCGAATAGCCGATAATGCCGATCTCCACGTCGTTCAATTCGGATTGCGTCCAGCGGACGGCGGCGCGCGCGTCCAGGACTTCATGATACGCCAGCGAAGAGGGCACAATCTCACTCTCGCCACTGCCGCGAAAATCGAAAAGCAACACGTGATTGCCGGCCCGCCACAATCCGGAACCGATGCCGAGAAGCTCGTGCTTGGCGCCCCGGTGACCGGCACAGCCAATGACGCAGGTACGCGCCCCGGGACATCGCATGAACCAGCCACGCAATGTCACCCCGTCGTCGGCGGTAAATGACACATCTTCATGGGGCACCGCCAGTTCCCAGGGCGAGAAGGTATAACGATCTTCCCAGCGACGTACCTGGATTCCATTGATCACGTGCGCGGTGTAGGCGGCGACGCCGAGGGCAGTCGAGATCACCAAACCACCGCCGGCGAGGGCGAGGCGAACGGGACGCATGGCTCAGTGTGGACCCTGGTAGGCGTGGAACACTGCTTCGCGGGGGTTGCTGAAGTGCTCGCCAAAAATCACCCTGGACCCATCTTCTTCCTCCCAACTCACGGCATAGAGACCCCCGTCCCCACGCTCCACGCGGGCATTGAGCCGGCGACGATCCACGAGCACCACGTAGTCCTCGCCCGCGTCCTGGACCATGGACCACAGGTCGCGCACCGCGCCAACGAGTTGCTGTTGCGGTGTGGTGTCGCCGGGGTCGGGGATCAAGTTGGATGGGTCATGCGTCATGTCTTGGATTCCATTGTGCCTAAAAAGGATAGTGTGGTGTATCCGGCGTGCCCTTGAAAACAGGGTATGCGATTCAAGCAGGAGGACTAGCAGTGGAAGTGGATGTTGATCAGCCACCGTCCGAGGGTGAGGTGCTTATTTTTACTATCGGAGGCGCTTTTGTGGTGAAGGGAACCGTCCAGGATGTCTCATCCAAATTGAGTAGTCAAGAGTGGACCGATCTGGAGTTAGCGGAGAGCGGAGATCACATTATGATCCGTGGCAACCAGGTGGTAGCGCTCCGCGGCGGAGCCAGCCACCCCCGGCGAGGGACTATCGGTTTCGTGCACCGGTAGCAAGACGCCCAAGCGGTCAATCAGTCAAGCTCATACACTGCCGCCACCAAGAGCTTTGGCCCGGAAGGGAACACGCTAGCAGCCAATACAGCCAACGGGTTGCTCGGCGCCAGCGGCGCCGGTGGTGGTCATGGCGGCAAGGGTGGTCCAGGGAGCAAGGGCGGATCGGGCGGCGCCTGCACGACGTCGGCGACAACCACCCCTACTCCCACGACGACAGCCACCTCAACATCGGCCACGACAAAGCATGGTGGTAAGGGTGGTCACGGACCGGGCGGTGGCGGCAAGGGTGGCCATGGGCCTGCCGGCAAGGGCGGCCACGGGCCAGCGGCCTGCAGTCTGACGGGTGTCACGCCAACCCCAGCGCAGACCGCGACCAACCCCTAAACAGCGTCTCCCTCGCAATCCCGACGCCCACGGTCAGCGTGGGTGTCGGGATTCTCCTTTCGAGCAACGATCCGCTAGGACCAGCGCATTCCGATTCGTCTACTGCACATGAGCCACGGCATACAGCGCCGCATAGAGCTGCTCGAAATTGCCGACACACGCCCCGTGAACGGTGACGGTGCGACCGGAAGAGCCGTAGGTAGTAATAAACTGGCTGGCGATGTCGGGCAGGGAATGGGAGCAGCTCACCTGTGATTTCAGCGAGCCGAAGTGTTCGGCGCGTTGCAGCTTGCGCAATGCTCGGAGGGTGTCCGGCGCGTAAGCCAGGCGGGTGCCCGGCACGCGGCTGTCACTGCCGGTGATGCTGCCATCGGCGTTGATCGTCGCCTGCCAGGGACGAATATTCCCACCTTTAATACCGAAGGTATAGACGGGGCTAACGCTGGTGACGTGCGTATGTCTGGCTGATTCGTGGGTGGACTGGGCGGCATGCACCGCGAGCGGTGTTCCGAGCGCCGCGGCCAACGCCGCCGCCAGCAGTGTTCTTGATAAATGTGTGTTCAGCATCATTAGGCATCTCCTGCATTTGTCGACTTCACTAAAAGTAACGCGCCAGCCCTTGAAGATGTGACAGGTTGAGACCGTCAAAATCATGCGAATTATCCGGCTACTCGATTGGGCCGCGGGCCGCTCAAAATCACTACGTCAAGAGGCCGCATCCAGGGCACAAGCCATGGCTTCGTCCAGAGACAACCCGCGCCCGCGCCGCCACGCCGTCTCGAATCCGAGACTCCCCAGATCGGCGCGCGCTGCCGCTGGGATCGGATCGAGCAACACGCGCATGTCCGGCGGAATCGGCGCCTCACACTGCTCGCAGAGTGCCTCGAATGCTCCCAAGAGTAGCGTGGCCTGTTCGTGCAGACCCAGGTCGTGACGTACCACACCCAATCGTCCGATCGCGTCGACGATTCTCACCGTGATCCGCTCATCCCTGAAGTACCGCAGTGCCTCACGCACTTGCTCAATCGCTTCATGCGGGCGGCCAAGCATGCGCAGATTATCGCCCAGGTTGACCTGCGTAATGGCCAACCCTAACGCATCTCCAATTTCGCGTTTAATACGAATAGTCTCGCCATTCAGCGCCGCTGCACGCTCGAAGTGTCCCTGGCGCTGTTCCGACTCGGCGAGATTGAGCAGGATCATCGCTTCATGCCACGAGTCGCCGTGGCGCTTGGCGAGGGTCAGCGCCTCTTCATACAACTGCGTCGCCATGGTATGGTCGCCATGCACCGACGAGGTGACTCCGCCGTTCATCAACGCCTGCGTCATGCCCCAATGATCACCCAGCGATCGGTACAGCGCAAGGCACCCCCGAAAATATTCCTGCGCGATGTCATGGTCGGAGGCATGAGCGAGGGCGCCGAGATTGTTCAGTGCCAGCGCCACTCCACCCGGATCGCCCGCTTCGCGGAAGGCAGCCAGCGCTTCTTCACCGCGCATCCATGCCCGATCCATATCGCGTTGCTCCGCAGCGGCGCGGCTCGCGCCGAGCATCGCTGGCGCTCGGGCCTCAGCCGCAACACCGTCTCCTCCGGCGTTCAGCAACTCCTCTAGCCAGGCTTCCCCTTCGCGAATGTAGCCTCGAGCCTCCCAGAACCAGGACAGGAAGCCCGCCAGTCGCGTTGCATCCACCAGATTGCCGTTGTCCCGGCAGAATCGCAGGGCCTCTCGTAGATTCTCGTGCTCAACGTCTAGCCGCGAAACCCAGGCAGACCGGTCTGGTCCGGTCCGTGCCTCCCGTGCGTGCCGCGCCAGGTCCGTAAAGTACTGGACATGGGCGCGGCCCGCCGTCCCGGTCTCACCATGCGATGCGAGTTCCTCGATCGCAAACGCGCGCAGTGTCTCCAGCATCGTATATCGGGGGATCGACCCGCTCACACTCCGGCGCAGTAGATTCTTGTCAACGAGCGCGGAGAGCAGTGGCCCCAGCAGACTCGTGCCGTTCGCGACATCTCGGTGACCAAGCACTGCCGTCAGCGCTGCCTCGTCACAGCCGCCGGCACAGACAGCCAGACGGCGGAAAGCCATTCGCTGGTCCTCGGCGAGGAGTTCGTAGCTCCACTTGATCGTATTGCGCATCGTCTGCTGGCGCATAGGAAGGTCGTGCGGCCCATCAATCAATACCGCAAGACTGTGATCCAGCTCCTCAAGGAGCGCTACCGGATTCGCGTGCCTAATTCGAGCCGCCGCCAACTCTGTGGCCAGCGGAAGTCCATCGAGCCGGCGACAGATGCCGGCCACGGCCCGTGCCTCATCATCGTCGATCTCAAGATCCGACCGGACGGCTCGCGCTCGCTCCATGAACAGGGCAAGCGCGGGATAGCGTAACAGGGCATGTAGCCCGGAGCGGGTGGTCTCCGGGGGGGGTCTCAAGGGGTGGAACATCAAGTTCCTGCTCGCTCCGGAGACGCAGTCGCTCGCGGCTCGTCGCGAGAATACGCAGCCGGGGAGCGGCTGCCAGCAGCTCGGCGATCCGCGAAGCCGCTTCCAGGACATGCTCGAAATTGTCGAGTACCAGGAGCATCTCCCGCGCCGCCAAATGCTCCGCCACCGTGTCGAGAAGCGGCTGATCGCGGTGTTCTCGCAGATCCAGGGCCGAGGCGATCAGGACCACAACCTGATCGCCGCTGTCCGCTGGAGTCAGCGACACGAACGCGGCGCCGTCAGTGAACTCGTCTGCGATCCTGGCGGCGACGCGCAAGGCCAGCCGCGTCTTTCCCACACCACCAGGTCCGGTCAGCGTTAGGAGCCGGAGCTCACCCCAACGCAGCAGACGGAGCGCCTGCCCTTCCTCGCGTTCGCGGCCGATGAATGGGGTGGGCTCCGCGGGAATACGCGCGGCCGTGTTCGCCGGTCCCTTAGGCAGGCTGCGTTTACGCGAGACCGCGTGCTTGAATGCGTCCCGATCCTCGATCGACAGCTGAAGCGCATCGGCCAGCATCTCAATGGTTCCTTCGTGGGGCGATCGTTTGATACCGCGCTCAAGATCGCTGATGGCGCGAGTGCTCACGCCCGCGCGCTCAGCAAGCTCCTCTTGGGTTAGCTCAGCATCGTGCCGATGGCGTTTGAGGAGCGTGGCAAAGGTGGTACTGATCGCGCCGTCCGCCAATACGTCACCACTCGAAGGTTGGTCTGGCCGCCCACGCGTTGAGAAGGTACGAGGCGCACCCGTGGCTGAATTGACACAATCATATCAGCCTTCTTCAGCCTTCGGGCGATGTGCTATTGGCGTAACTGCTCACATTGTGTGGGACAGCCAGCCATCCGACAGTCGGAAATGGCCTCAATATGCGGAATCAGAGCGGCCGTAATCGGCCAGTCTCACGCTTTCTGAGCAGCTACCTATTGGCTCATTGGTTTGACAATAGTTCAGGCGTACCTACCGCGCCTGATCCTCGTCGCATCAAGACGATGGTCACCGCGATCACCCAGATCAGGAGCGCCAGGATTGGAACGAACGCGAGGGAACCGAGGAGCACCACAGCTACCACTAGGCCAACGATCATCAACGGCGTACCGAACAGCCCAGCAGAGCGCGCCTGCACGCTCAGACACCCGATGCTGAGCGCAGCCGCGAGCATTCCGCCAAGGCCAACCATCCCGAACCCCAGATCGTTGCCGAACCGCAACAGGTCGGCGCGCGGCAGAGGCGCGGAACCGATCAGCGCACTGGCGGAAATACCGGCCATCAGAACTCCGCCTGCCGCAAAGCACGCCGCCGAGACGCCGGCGGCCACCAGAGGGAGCGGGCCAAGAGTCCCGGGCCGGCGCGCGGCGGCAATTCGCGTCCACAGGGTGGTCAGGAATGACATCAAACAGAGTCCCGCCAACACAAGCAGTATTCCCGTAGCAACGTGCTGAGCCTGGTTACCATGACCGGTGTAGTTGGCCACCCAGTCCTTGTTCGAGGCGGTTGCGGCAGGCGGCATGCTGACGACGACACTGCCGATAAAGCATGCGACGAAAGCAATGCCGGTGAGAGGCTCCCAGCGCTTCCATCCGTGCGTCGCCACCGAACCATGCTGGGCTGCTCCGGTGCTGCTCATTGTTTCATCATCTGCAACTGTCATCGCGCGTTGTGTCCTTTCTGGAAAATCACCCGCGAGCTTGTTCTCTCGGGCAGCCATGTGGCTTGAATCTCACTATGCGGGCAGCCGCCGCCGTTGACCACGAACAATCCACACGATTCACCCACACGATTGGGAAATCTTCATCCGTATTCTGGTGAAAGTGTGGGTCAAGTGTGTGGATAGTGCCTGTTCATTCTCTTCACCGCAGCGCATACTGGAAGCGATCAGATGGACGGGGGACCACCGTCGGACTGAGAAGCCAGAGAGAAGGAGGAGGAGGAGCTCGCTTGGCATTGCTTGTTTCGTAGCTGAGAGCACACCACAGTATTTCGATAGGGAGGTAATACATGACTAGACGCATCGGATTCCGCCTGGCACTGGCCGCACTGTTTGCCGTGCTCTCGCTCGCGGCTCCGCACTACGCGGTTGCCCAGGGTTCACAGCAGACGATCCCCGTTCACCACTACTACGTCACGTCCGGCTGGGGGAACGACGACTTCGCGGCCAACATCTACACGCCGAACACACTGGTGATGTACGCCGGCGATACCGTCACCTGGCGCATCGGCGGCGTTCTGGAACCGCATACCATCACCTTCGGCCCCATGGCGATGTTGAAACGACTGGCCAACAACGTGCAAGTCGTCAAACCGCAGCGCAACGGGCCGCCGCTGATCTCACTCAACCCAGCGGTCGCGTTTCCCACGCGCAGCTCAGTCTATCGTGGCTTTGGCTTCGCCAATTCCGGCTTCCTGCGAAGTGGCCAGACGTTTACCCTCACCTTCACCCGTCCGGGCACCTATCATTACCACTGCCTCATCCATTTTCCCGGGATGAACGGTACAGTCGTGGTGATTCCGCGCCCACTTGCCGGTTCCCCAGTCGTTATCCGGAGCGGATACGGCTCGATCCGCAGCGCGGCCGATGCCTTCTTCCCCGAGAACGCGATAATTCGGGTGGGAACAACCGTCACCTGGACGCCGGGATTCCATACCGTCTCGTTCGGTCCGACGGCGATGCTGCTCAACCTGCGCCGGCACTTCATTATTCCGATCCCCCAGAAGGGTGGGCCGCCGATCCTCAGCATCAATCCGCGGATCGCCTTCCCCTCCGGCGGCACAACCTACAACGGGTCTGGATTCTGGAACTCCGGACTGCTCGTCCGCGGCCCAGCCCATCTCACCTTCACCAGACCCGGTGTCTACCACTACAAGTGCCTGATCCATCCCGGCATGGATGGTACCGTGACCGTTACCCCCTAATGAGACAGGCGGAGCGACGGGCGCCTCGGCGCCCGTCGCTCTCGCTCTATTAATGCGACACACCATGTACCGCCCCATCGCATCGGCTGCCCTCGTGCTGGTCATCGCGTTGATCGGCGCCGTGTTCCTGAGCGGGGCCATATTCTCCTCCCACGGACGCGCCGCGTCGGTCCCGCCGACCGTGGATCCGCGCCTCATCCTGCATCCTCATACGGTGACGGCACACGCGTATGCCGGGCGCCATGCCTCCCTCACCCTGCGCCTTTATCCCGCCATACCGGGCAAGCAGCAGATTCAGCTCACCTTCTCTCCTGCCCGCCGCGCTCCAGTCCTCACCCTCCGAGCCACCATGGTGGGCATGAGTATGCCGGCCATCCGCGCTCACATTCGCCGCCATGGCGCGACCTACCATGGCACGATGGCGCTGCCCATGTTCGGCGAGTACAGCATAGCAGTGAGCGCGCCCGGCCGCCCGCCGATGACGGTGCGGGTCGTGCTGCCGTTGCCCAACGTGTGAGGTAAGCACCAATGGACCATCGCTGGTAAAGGATGCAATAACCGGGAGGCTCCATTGGTAGTCGCACCCTTCATGGGTGCGCGTGTCTTCACCCAGGAGACGCGCACCCACCAGGGATGCGACTACCAAGGTGACCGCGCATCCATGTGGGCACAGGGTTAGCCAGTGCATGTAGTCGCATCCTTCATGGATGCGCGTGTCGGCAGCGGGAGGAACGCACACTCGCGAGGGATACAACGACCGGGGTCCCGCACCCCAGCCGACCCCGGCTCTACGTGTGGCGCGCAAGGCACATCCAGTCATTGTCAGGGTAATGTCAGTGCGTTGTAAGTGGTGGACAGGCAGTTACGCTCGCATACTGTTCCTCAGTACCGGCCGCTCGGCTGGAGCAGTAATGAGGAAGGTTGAACACCAATGAACTCCACTCCGCACAATGACCGAGCCCCTGAGACCCATCACACGGTGCTCCCCGGCGTCCTCCTCCGCCTCGTCGCCCTACCGGCACTGGCGCTGACCTGGGGGATGGGAACGGGCGTGAGCCACGCCTCCGGCGGCGCCGCCACGCCCACTAACGCGCAGACCAGTCACCTGCGCGCTACGCCGAATCTGACCGCGGCTCCCCACGCCGCCTCGCTGAGCAGCACCACCACCGGGACCAACACCTTTGTCGTCACCACGGCGACGGACTCCACCGCCTGCCCCGATGCCTCGGGCAATATCTCCCTGCGCTGCGCCATCCAAGGCGCCAATGCCTCCCCCGTCACCTACGCCAAGGTAATCAACTTCGCCATTCCGGCCGGCGATTCCCACTGCGGACCGCAGACGATCAATGCGGCAACCGTCAGTGTGTGCACTATCTCGACCACGTCCGATCTGCCGGCGATCAATACAAGCTTCGTCACGGTTAACGGCTACACCCAGTCGGGCGCCCACGTCAACACCTCGGCCTCCGCCGATAACGTAATCCTCACAATCCGGGTCGATGGCGGTCTAGATGGCGGCAGTTCCTCCTCCAGTCCCGCCTTCGACATGGCGGGCAACGGTGACCTGGTGGAAGGAGTCTCAGTGACCGATTTCCACTCTTCTAGCTCCTATGGCGATGGGATCGTGATGAGTGGACTGGGCGATAAGGCGACCGGCGATTTCATGGGAGTCGCGGTGAACGGCTTCCCCGCGGCGAACGATGACGGCTTCTCGATCTACCCCAATGGCGTAAACACAATCACCAGAGATGTGATCGGTGGCACGACCCCGGCAACCCGAAATGTGATAAGCGGCAACATGTACGAAGGCGTCAATCTCTTTTCCAACGGGAATACCGCTGAAGGCAACTTAATCGGGACTGATCTCACCGGAACCAAAGCCATCGGGTCACCGCAAGCTGCGGACATTTTTGTGAGTAATGCGAGCGGCAACACCATTGGCGGCGCCACCGCCGGTGCCCGCAATGTGATCAGCGCGAACAGCCCCGAGGGGATTTACTTCTGGGGTGGCACCGGCAACAGCGTGGAAGGGAACTACATTGGAACCGATGTCACCGGGGCCAAAGCCCTCGGCAATGGCGCCGGCATCTCCTTCACCCAATCCTCATCCCACAATACTGTTGGTGGAAGTTCAACAAGCGACCGCAACGTCATAAGTGGCAACAGCACCGGCGTCTCTGACCTCTCCGGCGGCAACGTGATCACGAATAACTACATTGGTGTGAGCGCCACAAAGCATTCGTTACCCAACAGCGGCGATGACATCGACCTCTCCGGCCAAGGCGACGCGGTCACCAGCAACCTCATCGCCAACAACGCGCGCGCCGGTGTCTACGTCCTGACCGGCAGTGTGGGCAACGTGATCAGCCGGAATTCGATGTACGGCAACGGCAACCTGGGCATCAACTTGCAGGGTGAGTCGCAGTCGACCTGTCCCAATGGCGCCGTCAGTGGCCAGGCCAACGACTACTTCGATTGCCCCGTTATTACCTCGGCGACGACCACCTCCATCAGCGGAACCGCTCCCGCCGCCAACACCGTGGAAGTGTTCCTCGCCCAGCCGGATGTGTACGACGGGGGCTACGGCGAAGGACTTACCGACCTGGGCACCACAACAGCCACCAGCAGCGGCACATTCACCCTGGCGGGATCACTTACCACGGGTAAGCTCGTGACGGCAACGGTAACCGGCGTGGGCCCGTCGGGCAGTACCGAGACCTCGGAATTCAGCGCAAACGCCACGGTCAACTAAGGCAAACTGGGGAGGGTTCTCGTTCCCGC
>JBPCKK010000096.1:0-9583 GCA_051004335.1 Chloroflexota bacterium | reverse complement strand
CCCTCTGGGTGCCCCGGCCGGCCCCTACGCAACTCATGTGCTTCCAAATGGAGGAACAGGGTCGCATGGAGGGTGATGGGGCCGAGTCCCACGGCGAATCGGCCGGCGTTGATGAGTTTTCTCTGATTGCTCAGCTCTCAGCAATCCTTGGTCCACAGCACGGGCTTGTCGGAATCGGCGATGACACGGCAGTCCTGGACGTGGGCGGGGATGACCTGCTCCTTGCTACCGTGGACATGCACGTTGAGAATGTGCATTTCCGTCGAAGCTTGGATCCGGTCATTCTGGGACGCCGGTTGCTCGCCATCAATGTCAGCGACATCGCCGCCATGGGCGGGCGTCCGGAGTACGGCCTGGTATCGTTGGCATTGCCGGCCGATGTGCCTCAAGGTTACGTGCGAGGCATGTATCAGGGACTGCGTATCGCCGGTATGCAGTATGGCGTGAGCATAGTTGGCGGCAATGTGACCAGCACGAGCGGCCCGTTGGCCGCCGACCTTACACTTCTTGGTCGCGTCAGCCGAAAGGCGGTGGTGCGCCGGAGCGGGGCACTCGTGGGCAACGCACTGGCAGTGACGGGAACGTTGGGCAACGCCGCTATTCTACGCCTTGCGTGTGAGCGCGGATGGCGGCCCCGGGCCCCGGTGGAACAACAATGGTTCGATTCGGAGATCGTGCCCCACCCTCCGGCCGCCGCAGCCTGGGCCCTGGCTCAGGCTGCCATACCCACGGCCATGATGGACATCAGTGACGGCTTGTCGGGGGACATCCAGCATCTATGCGCCGCGAGCGCGGTAGGCGCTCGGCTGAACATCCGCGCATTACCCGTTGATCAAGTCGCCATTACCGTGGCCGAAAGCGCGGGGGTCTCCACTGAGGCGATGGCTCTCTCCGGCGGCGAAGACTATCAACTTCTGATTGCGCTGGCACGCGAACATGTAGAGGAGGCGGCAAAACTCATCGCGCCGATCGCTTTGACGGTTGTAGGCGAGATTACGGCGCAAGAGGAGGGTATTGTGGTCATCTCAGCTGACGGGGCATCCCGCCATCTGCCTCAAGGCGCCTGGCGGCATTTTTAACGCAGTTAGACCTTGCGATGGCTGGTTGCTGCCGCGAAACTCCCGTCAGGTAGAACGCTTTCTTCATAATCGCCGAATAAGTTTGGGGCTTCGACTTGCATGACGCGTAGAACGGCGAGCGCAACCTTGCGGATTTCCGGTTCGGCGTCCGGCGCTCCCCGGTATTCAATGAAATGGCGCAGGGCACGCGCGTTTGCCGTCATAAAGATCTTCGTTTCAGTGGCGTTAGGAAGAACGCTGCGCGCTGCTTGCCGTGCTTGAATGCGCTTGTTCCGCTTTTTCACGTCAGCTTGTTCAGCCTCGATCTTCGTTGTGAGCAGTTCCGCTAGCCGGCCATAGGCGGCGTGTGCCTGTTCAACCGCCTCCAGCCACACCGCATGCAACTCGGCATCATTCGCAATGATGTCCGGTTCGACGAAGTCGGTATCCGACTCATCAACGTAGCGCTGACTGAGCTGACTGTAAGCCCAGCCGGCGCGGTGCCGAATCAATTCGTGGCTGAACGAGCGGGAGACACCGGTGACAATGAAGTTCCATACAGCGTGTTCGAGGACGCTGCCATGCTCCATTTCAATAATGTTGGTCAGATAGTCGCGGTTGGACCGGCGCCCCTGACGGTCGCCGAACGAGAGGTAGCAGACTCGTCCGGCCAGCTCACTGATCAGCTCAGTCCCATTCTCGGTATCGGTGGTCCACGATGTGACCTCGTCCGCCAGGAACCGATCGACAACGTCGCTGTTGATCTGCGTGCGGCCCACTACGTATACCGTGGGCGCGGTCACTATGCGCATTCGCTAGACCGGGCTCGACGAGTCAGTAAGGTCGAGTGGTGTCGCCTCCAGCAGCAGCCCCAGTAACGTGCCGCAAATCAGGCCGATCTTCAGTTCGATCTGAAAAAATGGAGCAAACAAGAGAAAGACGATAAGCAAAGCAACACCGGCTACCGTGCGCCACACGCTGCCGGCATATCGCCGGGACAGATCTCCGACTACCGTGCCGATTGCCGGCCCGATGAGCAGTCCCACAACAAACATTGCTAACCCCGATGCTAGGCTAGACCAATAATACAGCCTGCGGAGAGCCCCACTGTTACTCGCCGTCGATATCGGTAATACCAATACCGTGGCCGGGGTATTTTCCGGCGAGGAACTCGTGGCGCGCTGGCGAATCGCCACGAGCGCTCAGCGCATGGCGGACGAGTACGCCGCGCTGGCATTATCTCTGTTCGCCCTGGCCGGGCTGCGCGTCGATGCGCTTGACGGGGTCATTGTCGCCAGCGTGGTGCCGGCCGCGCGGGCGGCGGTCGCCGAGGCAACGCGGCAGCACGCGGGAATAGAACCCATGGTCGTGGCGCCCCCACTGAAACTGGGTATCGAGGTCCGCTATACCCCTCCGTCCGGCGTCGGCGCCGACCGTATTGCGAACGCGGTTGCCGCGATTCAGCGCTACGGTCGTCCAGCTATAGTTGTGGACTTTGGCACCGGCACCAACTTTGACGTGGTCGATGCGGCGGGCCGCTACATCGGCGGCGCTATAGCTCCGGGCATCGAAATTTCGGTTGGGGCGCTGGTGGCGAGCACATCGCTTCTCCCGCAAGTTCCGCTCGTGGCGCCTGAGTTCGCTGTTGGTCAGAGCACCGTCGCCGCTCTCCAGTCCGGCATTATTTTTGGCTACGCCGGGCTGGTGGACGGCCTCGTGGGCCGCATCAGTGATGAACTGGAGGGTGCGCCGGTGGTGATTGCCACCGGTGGACTGGCAAGCGTGGTCGCGCCGCACACGCGCAGCGTGCAGCAGGTGGATGTCGACCTCACCCTTCACGGCCTCGCCCTAATCTACCGAAACAATCAGAGTGCTGATGCGGATTCAAGCACGAGCTAAGGTGAACCTGTCGCTCGAGGTCATCGGCAGACGGCCGAACGGGTATCACGAATTGGTATCCGTGATGCAGACCGTGGAGCTGGCCGATGAACTTGAGCTGCACCAAGCATCATCTGTCTTCTTTACCTGCTCAGAACCTGAGCTTGAGGCCAACAATCTCGTTTCCCGGGCGTCAGACCTCTTTTTAGGCCGATTCTCGGGCTCACTCGGGGTTAACATGCACCTGGAAAAGCGTATTCCAGTGGGAGCCGGCTTGGGGGGCGGTAGCAGCGATGCCGCAGCCGCCCTGTCGGGCCTTCGGTCGTTCTGGAAAGTGCCGGCATCTTGCCTGGATCTACTTGGTATGGCGGAGCGCTTGGGTTCGGACGTTCCATTCTTTCTCTATGGCGGCACTGCTCTGGTTCAGGGCCGAGGCGAACAGGTGACGCCTTTGCCTCGGCTCCCCACGTCCTGGATCTTGGTGGCCAACCCACGAATCCACGTATCAACGGCTGACGTGTTTCGTGCCCTGTCATCGAGCGACTGGACCGATGGGATACATACGCTCGGACTCGCCAAAAATCTCCAACGCGGCGTTGCCACCGATTCCGGTATCAATGGGCTGCAAGAGACCCTCTTTCGCCTGCATCCCGATGCTCGCGCCTGCTACGAAGCAATGCAGGCAGCCACGGACGGCAAAGCTATGGTGAGCGGAAGCGGTCCCTCGGTCTATGCCCTATTTTCATCAGAAGCAGCGGCAACAGAAGCGCAGTCCACGTTGCACCCGACGTACTGGTCTTGCGTTACTCGCACCTGGGCACCGGAGCCAGCGGAATCGCCGTGTCCATGAGGAAATACATGACCTTCGGACTCGCCGGCTTGATATTGACAATTTGTTCCGCCTGCGGGACAGCCAGTAACGTCGGGGATACAGCGGCGGCGGCCAAAGACATGGAGCAGGCTATAACCGGGTACAACAGCGCCCACGCAGCGGACGTGGCGCAGACTGTAGCAAACTGCCGCCAGGCCGCCGGCCGCTTGTCGCGGGACCACATACTCGCGAACACACCATCCGCCGGCAAGGATACTTCCTACCTCGCAGCCATCCGCCAGGCGTACACGGCGGCACACTCGGGCTTCGCTGATTGTGCCGCCTCCCGTCAGTTCGACTATCGGGGAATGGTGCGGGCGGATGCGGAGTTGCAGGCGGCGAACCGATGGATTCTGCGAGCCAACGCAGTCAAGCCAGCATAGATTCGTAGACTTCACGAGCCGCCCGCTCAGGGTCTCGTTGCCGCACGCTGGATTCGATGAGTGGGATCATCGATGGAATGGGAACAACCGATTGTCTCTGACCGGCAGCGTCAAGCCAGTGATTTCCCGCCTCGGTCGGTTCCCCCTGTAGATCAAGAAGTCCACACTGCAGTGCGCCTGGTCGCTGATCGAACGGCGGAGCGCCGCGCAGATTCTCCGCGTAGACAAACAGATCGCCGGCGATGCATCCGGCGGCGCCCGCCATATGAGTCTCGTTGATGGCGTCCTGCGACACATGCAGCGCTGGTGGCCAATTGGTCCTGGGCCCACCTTCGAAGCCGCCGAGCAGGACAGGACTGCCGGTAAGACGAGATGCGTAACCGGCAAGGAATCCAGCCCACCCGGGCGCGTCCCAGCGTCGCCACGCGGGACTCCAATCACCGGTCACGACGAGTCGCACGCCCACTTCGCCGAATGCGGCGGGCTCGAACGCGGCTGACCGAATCAAGTCAGCACTGGAGACGCCGTGCCAGAGAGGTTTAAGAGCGCGCGAATCACGAGCGATTTCAGCAATCGCCCCCAGCCAATCGGCATATGCGGTAGCGCTTTCCGGCCGGCTCACCGAGGTAAGACGATCACCGAGGACCCAATCGACCACGGCGGGGTGAGCATCAAACGTACCCATAACCTCGCGGACCTGCCGGTGTTCAGCGGAAACCACCAGATCAGCGCTGAAGAGATCGCGGGCACGGCGCCGGCTCACTGAGCGACCGCTGATGATTGTCGAGCTGGATGTGCTCAGCGGGTCAAGCAGCCAGTAGGGCAACCACACCCTGCCATGCACCACCACGGGAAATAACGCGAGCTGGACACCGAGTCCATTCTCGGCGGCGAGATCGAGCAGGAGTTCCAGGTTCCGCATTGCGGAGGCTGCTACTCGATCCCCACTTGGCTGAAAGTCATTCCAGACAAGATTTACCCGAATGTCGGTGAGGCCAAGCCGGGCGGCCATCGCAAATTCGTGCCGAACTTCGGCGCCAAAGAATTCTTCCCATAGGTACATGGCGGTGCGCGCCGGCCAGTACGTTGCCACAGAGTGGAATGAAGTGGCTCGTTGCCCGTTTTCAAGAGAATCTTCAGGCAAAGTCCACGCCAGGCCTACCCATGCATGTGTGAACCCGGATCCTGCAGACCCTGATCCATCATTGCCTCGTCCCAGTCCTCGGGCACGAACTGCACTTCGTCAAGCCAGTAATTTCCGACGACGGCGGAAATAACCTCATCGGGGATTCCCGGCTCCGCCTCGATTATGAGACGCGTTCGATCGCCGGCATCCTCGTGCCACACCTTTATGTCCCAGCTCATGTAGTTGTGCTCCGCTTTGTGATGATTGACCCTACCATCGCCGGTGCAGGTAGCGACCGGTGACTATCTCTATCAACTCGAAGTATGAGCGTGGCCGTTGGAGGGCGGACAGAAGTGTGGCTCACCCTCCAGAGGCGTGCCGCACAACGGGCAGCGCGGACGGCCGGCGGCGACGATCTCGCCAATCTGTTCGGCGAGACGCTCGAAGTCACGCCGCCGGGCAATCAATTCGATACTTTCCAGGTCGAACGGCGATGTAAATTCCGTGGCCTCAATAGTGAACCCCAGACGGACCTTGTCGTAGCCAACCGCCAGAGCGCCGACTCTGACTTCGAGATCGCCGGAGAACCCACCTTCCGAATCCGAAGCCGGATCATTGCCGCGCGGTTCCGCCACCCGGCGAAGAACCTCCTCGACCGCGCCGCCGACCATTCTCAGTTGCTCCTTCTCCAGCCACAGAGAAACAGTTCCCGCTCTGGCCTCGGCACGAAGGCGGAAAGTACGCTGCCCAGGATCTCCAAAAGTTTCGGCAATGAGCGACGAGACTACGCCCAAACTGAGTTGTTGACTATCCACCGTCAATTATAGGCGCGGTTACCAGCGATAGGGTACCGGTTTATAACGCGGGTCGGGAAAGCATCCTGTATCCCGAAGCCGGCGAACCCTGTGCTCCAGCGCTCGCCATTCGGCTCGGTCCAGGAGTTCGGCAAGTTCAACCGCCCGCGGATCTTTTTGCCGCCGGAGGGACTCATCGAGTCGCGCAACATCCTCGCATTCCGACTCTTCCAGCGACCCTCCCGCGAAGTGCCAGAAGACAGTGCGCAATTTCGGTTGCGGATGAAATGTAAGGCCGTGGTCAATACCCCAGACTTGTCCATCGGCGCCGGGGAGGCAATGTTCGGCCTTACGATCGGCGTTATTGACGATGGCGTCGAGTAGGGCCAGCCGTCGCAAGTCACCGAGTTCTACCTCCAGAGACGGACGGGTCTCGATGTACAACTGCAGAGATCCCACGCCGTGCCGGCCCCTGAAAACAACTGTAGGCGGCACGACTCCCCAGCCGAGGAGCGCATCCACCAGCCAGGTTCCCACTTCGCGCCGATAGAGCGTTCCCGTGGGGAAGTCATACAACGGATACTCGCCACGAGCCGGCTTGTACACTGCCAGGCTTCGACCGGCGCCTCCCCCATCGAGAGTGACGAGAAACGTATGGTTGCTCCCGTAGTAGATCGGTTGCATCCCGACCTGAGCGCCGGTGGACAGCAGTTCGAGAACGTCGGGATGGCCCGGGTGCCATGCATTGCCGCCGTTCTGAAAAAGCGCGCCCTTATCATTCTCCACGTGTATCCGACCACTCTGTGCAAGTCCCCACAAGTTCAGTGTACTGAGTGCGGCAGTGCGCTTGAACCCCTGAGCATCGCGCACTCATGCTATAGTCCCAAGCATCGGGTATTGATTTGGGCCCGATGCGCACTCGGAATCGGTCTCCCCAACGCGGCATTTTCCGGACGCAATAGCTCAACGCGAGGCCTTGTCCATGGCTGCCCATCTCGACCTCCTTCGCCTCGAAGCGCGCTCACTCCCCCAAACGCCCGGCGTCTACTTCTGGAAGGATGCCGGCGGCCGTCTTCTCTATATCGGCAAGGCGGTGAATTTGCGATCTCGGGTCGGCTCGTACTTCTCCAACGCCAGTCGGGATCGACGCACTCGTGAACTCTTGGGCCGCGCTCGACACATTAGCTTTGAGGTGACTGGAACAGAGTTGGAGGCGCTGTTTCGCGAGTCAGCGCTGATCAAGAAGGAACAGCCGCCGTACAACCGCGCTCTTCGGCAGGCAAAGCGGTTGTACTATCTCAAATTCGATACGACACGCGATCACCCATTCATGGAAATGAGTCGTGGGGAGGATGACACCGGAGCGTTGACGTTTGGTCCGTTTCCGTCGGCGGCGGTAACGCGCGAAACCATGGCGTTTCTCCACGACGTACTCCCCCTGCGCAAGTGCACCGCCGCCCGTCCGCGCTGCCGGCCATGCCTGTATTACCAGATGAACAAATGTGCCGCGCCGCTGATCGATGTGGAACACCAAGCTCGACACGAAGAGGCGATCGGCCGTCTCTACGATCTGTTAGATGGACGAGCTGATCGGGTGGCGGGCTGGCTCGAGGCGAAACGTGACCGACTCTCTGACTCACTGCTCTATGAGCAGGCGGCGGAGATGCAAGTGCGCCTGGATGCGTTAAACGATCATCGACGCCAGCACGCCATCATGGAAGCCGCGGTTCGCTGTCGGTGCGTTCTCGTCGGGGATGCCGGTCAGGAGCAGGCCGAGGGAAAAGTCCTCCTCGTAGCGCAGGGGCATGTTCTGTCGGTACGGTCGATCATTGGACTTACCGCCGAATCGCTTGCTACCTGGTTGGCGGCGCACGAGCCAGTCATTGCCGCCGCCAAGTACGAACAAAATGAGCTGGACGCGGCGGCTGTTCTGGAACGCTGGCTCCACGGGGGCCGGCGCCGCCTGAGTTGGGTGGCAATTAGAAATACAGCCGACAGTCCCGATTTGCGCGACCGGTGCGGCTATATTCTCCAGTCAGCCTCCTCGCTCCGGGTCTAGCTCTGCTCCACCAGCTTTTGCGGCGGTACGAGGCGTGGCATCAATCCAAAACCGCTCGCGCTGCGTTCTTTGCGCTCCAAGGTCTTGCAGAAGATCTCGATCTCACCCGGGGTCAGACTGAGGAACACGATGCCGCCCACGACACCGGCGACATTTACCACTGGCACACTGACCAACTGGTTAATGCCCAGCTCCTGCCTCATCACGAATGAGTCTTTGCGGGCGTGCACCACTGTGCCCAGCAACTGCTCGTGGGCATCGAAGACGTGCATACCAAACTGGATGGGGCCGCTACGCGGGGATCGTCGCTGCACGGTGCTTCCTCCTCGCTCCGGTGCGGACGCTGTACCAATTAAATAGAAAGGACGCGTTCATGTCAAGTTAATCTGAGCATCAGAATCCAGTCATTCGCAATTTCGTCGGACTTCCCCTTGTAGAATCCGTCCAGACATAGGACAATAGAGGAAGTTGCAGAAGGGAGAAGCGGGCGCCTGTTACGTTCCCTCGGTCCTACCCGTTATAGCAACGGGAGGGACACGCTCGCATGGCAATTGCTTTGGAAGTAACGCTCGTTGATCAACTGCGCCGGCAGGAAGAAGATGCGTTCACCATTATGTATGAGCGGCATCGCGCGCAGATCTACAACTACCTGTATCGCCTGAGCGGCAGCAGCGAGTTGGCCGACGATCTCACGCATGACACCTTCCTCAGCGCCTACGAGTCGCTGCCCAAACTGCGCCCGGACTCAAATATCGTCCCGTGGCTCTACCGCATCGCCTCGAATCGATTTCGGGATTTCCTACGGCGGAAGAAAGTCATTAACTGGCTCCCCTGGAACGACTCGCCTCGTGCGGAGTTTGGCCTTTCTGTAAGCGGCGGTGAGGAAACCCTGCCCGAACGCGAAGCGGTGCAGGCCGCACTGAAGGCTATGAAACCGGAATACTCCATTCGTCTCGTTCTACGACTTGCCGAGGGATTTTCCTCGGAGGAGACCGCGCAGATTCTGGGAGTTACTCCCGAAGCAGTGCGCATGCGCCTTTCGCGGGCGCGCCAGATGTTTAAAGTCATTTACACAGCAGCTGAAACGCAGGCGGCGGCATCATGAATTGCGACTTTGATCTTCTCTCTCTGTATCTCGAACATGGGCTCACGCTGCCTCGTCGGGTTCGACTCGAAGAGCATCTGCGGACGTGCTCGACCTGTCGTCGCGAACTCCGTGAGTTGCGCCGTGTTGACCAGGTCCTTTCTCCTTGGTGCGCCCTGCGCTCTCCCGTGCCGGCGTCGGTGGAGAACCGAGTTGCTCGCTCCGTACGCCGCCGGCGGAGACTCAAGCCATTGTTTGCGCTAAGTCGGGTGATGCCGGCGGCGGTGGGTACCACGGCGGCGGCACTGCTCGTTCTCGTGAGTGTGAATA
>JBPCKK010000095.1:0-4993 GCA_051004335.1 Chloroflexota bacterium | reverse complement strand
GTGGGGAGAGCGGCAATGAGTTCGGATTTGGTCCGGGCGATGCGCTCCAGGCTCCCCATGCGTTCTAGGTGGATCGGTTCGACCGTGGTAACGACGCCGATTTCGGGTCGCGCGATCCGCGCCAGATCAGCAATATCTCCTGCGGCGTACATCCCCATTTCGAGGACGACGATGTGGTGATGCTCTGCCAGTCGCAGGAGCATCAAGGGTAGCCCGATCTCGGTATTCAGGTTTGCGATGCTCCGCAGGACGGACCAGCGTGTTGCCAGTAGGCCAGCAATGATCTCCTTGCTGGTTGTCTTGCCGATGCTGCCGGTGATGCCGATAATGGTCGCCCTGTGCGCCTCACGCCAATTGGCGGCGAGACGCTGCAGCGCGATCAGCGGATCGTTAACGACGAAGAGGTAGCGTAGCTCGCCGGCGGGCAAGAGTGGAGCCAGGTCGGCCGCGTGTTCGGACTTAATAAGGCAGCCGCGTGCGCCGGCCCTCAGAACTTCAGGCACGAATGCGTGCCCATCGCTTCGCACGCCCGGTAGGGCCACGAAGAGAGCGTCGCGGGTACGCTCGCGCGAATCTATGCATATCTCGCCCACGACCTGGGACAGGTCGGCGGCATGCAGCTCGTTCTCGCGCAGTTGGCCATCCGCCCCGCGCTGCAGCACCCGCGCTCCCGTGCCGCGCACGACCGCCGCGACATCCATGATCATTGGTTCAGGGCGTGTGGCGAGGGAGGAATGTGGGCGTACATGAACAGATCCTGAAACAGGTCATGGAGCACAGGCGCAGCGGCTACCGATCCCCAGAGCGTATCTTTCGGCTGATCGATTTTGACCAGTATCACATAGCGTGGATGATTCGCCGGGGCGTAGCCCACGATACTCGTGACGGTAGTTCCCATACCTTGGAGGTATCCGCCATTGGGCCCGGCGATGTTTGATGTTCCCGTCTTGGCGGCAATGTCGTATCCCTTGACCAAGCCCAGAGACGCCTCGCCGCCGATCGCGGATTCCACAAGCATGTGGGTAAGTGTCCGGGCAGTGTGCACTGAGACCACCCGCCCCTGTGACACCGGCGGTCGGTCGAATACTCGGCCGTCGTACACCACGCGCTGCACCATCTGCGGCTTCATGAGCACTCCACCGTTGGCGACAGCCGCCACGGCATGGATCATCTGCATTGGTGTGGTGGCCAAGCCCTGGCCAAATGAGTTCGTGAACTGATTCACCGGAGTCCAGGTCTTCTCACCGGGCAAAGGAAGCTCCCCCTGCTCTTCACCGGCAAGGTCGATCCCGGTGGGGCGACCGATGCCGAAAGCGCGTACGTACCGGTAGAAATTAGCGGAGCCCAGTTTGCTGGAGACGAAGGATGCGCCCACGTTGGCCGAGTGCTGCAATACCTGGGTCATGGTCTCCATGCCAAATCCCAGCATATTCCAGTTGTGCAGGGCGATGCCGTCGATTGTCCATACTCCTGTGTCGTCGAACGCGGTATTTGGCGTTATCACATGGGTATCTAGGCCGGCGGCCATCGTCACCACTTTAAATGTAGAGCCTGGTTCATAGAGATCGCTGACTGCGGGGTTACGGTATCGTGTGGGATCAGCGCCCCACTGGGAATAGTGGTTCGGATTGAAGGTGGGCGTGCTCGCCATGGCCAGAATGTACCCGGTACGCGGATCCATTACGATGACGGTTCCACCCTTGGCGTGGTGTTTGCGCACCGCCTTGGTCAATTCGGTTTCCGCGGCGCTCTGGATGAAATTATCCAGGGTGAGATAGAGGTTGGCGCCGGCATGTGCCGGCGTGGCGGGCGCCGTGCTGAGATGGACGTCGTTGCCCGCAGTGTCGCGCAGAACGCTGCGCAATCCGGTCTGACCGGAAAGCAAGTTGTTGTAATACTGTTCAAGTCCGTAGTTTCCGTTGTTGTCCGTATCGGTGTAGCCCAGGACCTGGGAGGCAAAGGATTCCCAAGGATACGTCCGTGCGATCACTGGAGTGAGAAAAATACCGGAGAGATGGAGCTGCTTGATGCGATTACTTACGTCTTGTGGAACACTAGCGGCGAGCTGACGATACTTGAGATCTCCACTCAAGACCTTCTCCAGGTCGGATGGTGATTGCTTGAGTATCGGTGCGAGCGCGAATGCCGCCGCGTGAGGATCCTTGATGATTGCCGGATCGGCGTATACCTGAGCCATGGTCACGTCGGTTGCCAATGGATTGCCGTTGGCGTCAAAAATCTGGCCGCGCATTGCCGGTTGAACCAGTAGACCTTGGCGCTCGGCATGAACTGCGGCGGACAGCCGCGCGTGCTGCATGACCTGCCAGAAGGTGAGGCGGGCGATCAGGCCACCGGCCAGAATGACGATACATATAAGGAGAAGTAGTGGACGTCGAGTGCTAACCGTTAGAGGACGCGCGACCGGGGCGGCTCGGTGGACTATTGGTTTGGACTGACTTATGGTGGCGGAACTTCCGCGGCGCAGCGCGGTTGATGGCTGACGGGGGCGAGAGACGCGCGAACCGAGCATTAGAGTGCGGCGAGGGTGACGCGGACGAGGTGACGTATCCAAGTAATGGGAAGTGACTGTGCGCGTGCTTGGGCCGGGGTGGATAGGGGTGGGGCCGGAGAGGACGGGGGGACAACCGGGTACACCCAGAGCGTGTTCGACAGATCGGGATGGGTCATATGGAGCTGCGTCGCGGCGATCTTCTCGACGCGCGGCAGAGAACTCAACGCCGAGGCACTGGCATAGAGATTGGCATTTTGCAGATTTAACTGGCTTTGCTGTTGCCGCAAGTCGGCAATGTTGAACTGCAGGACATTGACCTGGCTCGCTTGATAGAGATAGATAAGCGCGGCGAGGGCGATAAGCGTCATCACCAACATGAGTTGCACCAACCAGGAACCGGCCAGGATGCCGGTAATCCGGCCGCTATCAATTCGTAGGGGATGCGCCGGCCTCTCAATTATTTCGCCAGGGCGAATCCGGATAGCGGGAACACTCTTTCCCGGCGCCAGCAAGCGTTGTCCGATCATTGCTTCCTCCCTCAAAGACCTGCTTCGGCAGGTCGAAATTGTGTCATTATGCTGGGCCCAAACGCTCGGCGACGCGAAGTTTCGCGCTCCTCGCACGCGGATTGCCCGCTACCTCTTCCGCAGTGGCCGTAATTGGGCGGCGCGTCAGGACGCGGATGGTCGCGCGGTGATCGCAGCGGCACACCGGCAAAGCCGGTGGGCAGATACAGTCGCTCACTTCCCGTCGGAAGAACTGCTTGACAACGCGGTCTTCCAACGAATGGAAACTGATTACCGCCAGACGCCCGCCCGTCGCCAGAATGTTCACTGCCTGGGGCAGAGCGGCGGAAAGCCGGTCCAGTTCGTCGTTCACCGCAATGCGCAGTGCCTGAAAGACGCGCGTCGCCGGGTGGATACGTTCCTGATGCCGTCCGCTCGGTTGGACCGCCTGGATAATGCCGGCGAGCTCGCCAGTTGTTCGTATCGGCTGTCTGCGCCGTGCCTCGGCGATACGTGCGGCAATGCGCCCAGCAAAGTGTTCCTCGCCATACCGTGAGAAGATATCCTGCAGCTCGTTCGCCGGCAGTGTATTGAGGAGTTCGGATGCGGTGACGGTTGCGTCGGGGCCGAAGCGCATGTCAAGTGAGGCGTCGTGCAGGAAACTGAAGCCACGCTCCGCCTCATCTAATTGTGGTGAACTCACCCCAAGGTCGAAGATGATTCCGTCGGCCGTCGTGAAACCGTATTCGGTAGCGAGGTTCCGAAGCGTATCGTTGTATCCCTGAGCGAACGTCACCCTGCCGGCAAACGGCGTGAGGCGCGCACGCGCGGCTTCTAGGGCAGCGGGATCGGCGTCAATGGCGAGCAGTGTACCGTTTGGACGTGACAATTCGAGGATTTTCTCCGCATGGCCGCCCCCGCCCACGGTGGCGTCTACATAGTGGCCGCCCGGTCGGGGTTTCAGGGCTTCAATAGTCTCGGTAAGAAGGACAGGAGCGTGGACGAACGCGGAGGTCACATGACGGAAACCGACAGAGCCTCGGCGAGCCGTGGTCCGTCGGTCGCATACTTCTGCTGCTCACGAAGCCATGCTTCCTTTGCCCAGATCTCCACTCGGCTGTGCACACCGACGATAACGGTCTCGCTCTGCAAACTCGCGTGTTCGCGCAAAAACGCGGGGATTCCCACGCGCCCCTGCCGGTCGAACTCGCAGTTCACGGCGCTTCCGAATAGTGATCGGGCAAGATCGCGTACTTCGGGTCTTACCTGCGGCAGATCGTCAACCGCTCGGGCCAACGACTCCCACTTGGCAGCTGGATAGATGCACAGACAGTTGTCGAAGCTCCGTGTCAATACGGCGCCTGTTCCCACGGCAGAGCGGAGTTCGGTTGGGATCGCCAGGCGTCCCTTATCATCGAGATTGCGCTCATACTGTCCGAGAAACATCATTGCTCCGATACGATCCACTAGCTCCCACAGCTATCCGCGATCCGCAGGTTCTGCGTGATTCCGTGGCGAGGGACTCCAATCGTCCCCACTTTCTCCCACTTCTTCCCACCAGCCATTATAGACGCCCCACGTAGGATTGCAAGTCGGAATTTCTGGCGAGGCGAATAACCATCCTGTGCTCATCGAGCACGGCGCGGGACGAACCCCTGTGCCGATTGAACTGGATCATCCGGCTCGCCGAAGCGTTCACGTTGCCTATCCGGATGTTCCCCGCATGCCGCTATTTCCGGTCGTACTGACACGTGCGCCCCTGCCGACCCGCCCTTGTTGGCCTTCATGACGCTTCTCCGTCCACCACGACAACCGGCGTCCAATTTTTGGCGCGGACGTGCTTCCCCTCTCGGCACATCCCCTCGGCGCCGCCCGTGCCCCGAAAACACAACCCAAGAGGGGGCAGGTATGGCGGGGCGCCGAGGCGGACGAGCACAGAGTCGCGTCCCTACCGAAGTGCCTGGCGGAGAGGCGC